>NZ_JBDJAW010000020.1 GCF_039649665.1 Microbispora sp. ZYX-F-249
CCTGACCTTGCGGCCCATGTCGAGGACCTGTCCCTCCGCGTTTATGACCAGGCGCACGAGGGTGGAGGTGCGGGCCAGCCGGTGCAGGCTGGAGATGGGCAGCACCTGCCCGGTCGCCAGCAGCAACCCCGGCGCCGTTCCCCACGCGGTCCTCAACGCCGTGCCCAGCAGCGCCCCCACCTGATCTCCCGCCAGCCCTCCGGCCGGCGCTCCCGGTTCTGTTCCCGGTGACGCCTCCGGTTCCGGTCCCGGTGGCGACCCCGGCTCTGGTCCCAGCACGCCGGGCGCCTCCAGCGTTCCCGGCATGGCGGACGAGCACTGCGCCCTATCCCCGCACCCGCGCTCGTCCTGGCCGGAGGAGCACCACGTGCTCCTCCCGCACCCGCACGCACCCTGGCCGTGCCACTGGTGCTGACGGCCGTCGTCTACGCGCGTGGCCTGCGCGTGGCGGCAGTCCCCCGCAGGCCGAGGCCCGGCGTGGGTGCGAGGGGTAGAGGTGTCTCCGGGAGGATCAGGCGACTGCCACTCACCCCACCGTGACTCGCGCGAGTGCGGCTCCTGCCGGTGTGGCGAGCTTCGCTGTGACTCCCACTGCTTCCGTGAGTTTCGCCGTGACTCGCCCTGCTGCGGCCCGCTCGGCTGTGGCGGGCTCTGCTTCGGCGAGCTCTGCTGCGGCTCCTGATGCGGCTCGCTCCGGTGGCTGGTCTCCGCGTGCGCGTCCTCGGTTCGCCGGACGGTCTCGGCGTCTTCGGCGTTTTCGGCGTTTTCGGCGTGCCGGGCGTCTCGGCCGTACTCAGCCGCCTCGGCGCCCTGAGTGTTCCGGACGCCCTCGGTGTGCCGGGTGCCGTGGCTGTCCTGGGTGCCGTGGCTGTCCTGGGGGTCTTCGGGGGTCCCGGAGTGCTGCGGGCTCTCGGGGTGCTCGGTGTCGGGGGCGGGACCGGCCACGGGGTCGGTGGGGAGGGATTCGGCGTTGACCAGCACCAGGAGCTCGGCGGCGATCTTCTCCTCCAGCAATGCCATGAACGCATCGGCCTGGCGTACCCGCAGCGGTCGGTCATCACCCTCCGCCCGCGGTTTGGCGTAGGCGTCCAGCAGCGCCTGCAACCGGGCGGCATGCTCACGCGGCAGATAGAACTCCCCTTCCAGCCCGCCGCCCTTGCCGGGGCGGACCCGGAGGAACCGCCGCCCGTAGTCGGCCCGCTCATCGCGGTCCTCGCCGTCGGGGTCGAGTACCGCCCGCAGATAACGGCCGGCCTTGGCCACCTCCGCCGCGCCCGCCTTGGCCGCCAGCTCCAGCAGGATCGGCTCGGCCAGCGCGGCCTGCTCATCCGACAACCCGGAGACGGCCGCGCAGATGGCCTCCACCACCCCCGCCGCCAACTCGCCGGCGGCAAACTTCTCCCGCACGAGGGGCAGGCGGGCCAGCTCCACCGCCAACGTCAACAGCCGACCCGCACCCGCCACCGTCATCCCGCCCGTGGTACGCAGCCAGCTACGGGTGGAGGCATGACCATGCCGCCTGGCCTGCCCCGCCCGATGCACCCGACCCACCCGATCCGCAAGAGCACACGTGATCCGATCCCGGGCGAACAACAACTCCTCGGCCTCGGCCAGGCAAATGTCCGCATCGTCCGGAACCGGCGCCAGCGCCAACGCCTGCGCCGACTCCCGCAACGAGGCCACCAGCACCCATGACGGACGAGGCCGGTCGCGACCGGGAGGCTCTGCATCGTGGTCGACGCCGGGACCGTCACAGTGGCTGTCACAGGGGGTATCCGTGCCCTTGTCCGAGGCGGACCCCCAAAGGGGAGAGCCGGCTGTCAGCCGGTCGCGCCAATCCGGTTCAGACGATTTCGAACCAGGAGGGTGCTCGGTGTCAATCGCAGATGGTTCCACCGCGTCTCCCTCCGCTCAATTCGAAAACCTGTATGAATTCTCCCGTAGCTGCGGACCGTCGAGCAACCCGACGGCACGATTAGCTGGAGTTACAGGTGTGAGGGAAGGATGCGGTGGTCTCGGCCCCCCGCTCGGGTCCGCGTCGCCAGCCGCAAAGTAACGCTGAGTAGCAGTTGTCGCTTTGCGTGATCACGAGATTGGTCATCGCAGGGAAGGCTGTCCGCGCCGCGCGGCTGCCGCGGACTGAGCAAACGGCATGGTGGTTCGTTGTCGCGGGGCCGGCGAAGACGTGGAAGGTGAGCCGGCCACCGGGGGTGGTGTCGAGGTTCTCGTGCAGCGAGGTGAAGCCGATCTCGCGCCGGCCGTTATCTTCAGAAAACGAAGGTTTATTGAAGGCGCCGCTACCCACGTAGCCCTGTCGCTCAGGGGAAACTTCGTTCCCTCGTCGTCCAGGAGGACGGCCTCACCGATTCGCGGCCGCGGTCGGTGAGGAACCGGAGGTCAAGACGTTCCGCTTGCATCGTTTGGCGGGCCGGCCGGGACCGCGACCAGGCCTCGCAGCCCCTCGGCATAGCTGGCTGCATCGAGCTTGAGCAGTGCTCTTTGGACAATGAACCCGTGGATGGCGCCAAGCAGGACATTGGCCAGGCGCTCCGGTGACACCTGGCCGGAGGTGAGGCCACGATGCTGGTGGGCTTCGACGAGTTGGGCGAACCATTGTCTGACGGGTGTGATGGCCTCGGCGAAGAGTGAGGCCATCGCCGGGTTTCGCAGGGCCTCCCCCCAGATCTGGATCGCGAGTCGTGGCGTGCCCTCGTCGTCGTCCAGCCGTTCGATCGCACGCAGGATCTCGGTGAGCGCCTGCAGCAATGAGGGCGGCTCGTCAAGGAGCGTTTGTTCGAACGCGGCGGTGACCTCGGCCAAGGTGGCTTCCACGATCGCGAGCACGATGGCGTCCTTGCCGGGGAAATACCGATAGAGGTTGCCGGGCGACATCTGTGCTTCACGCAAGATGTCCTGCATGGAGGTTGCGTGGAAGCCGTTGGCGAGGAAGCAGCGGCGCGCGGCCGCCAGGACGTGCTGACGGCGCGTGTCCGCGGCTGGACTGTGTGAGACGGGCACCCTCCGAGGGTGGAATGAGCGTTCGTTCTTGTCAACCGTGCCCGGGATGTGCTGAAGTCATGAGAACGAACGTTCCTTCCCAAGGATGGTCATGAACTATCGCCACCCCGTGGTCACCACCAAGCAGGGCGCTGTTCAGGGAAGCTGGGACGGGCGCGTTGCCTCCTTCCTCGGCGTGCCTTTCGCGGCCGCCCCCATCGGCAAGCTGCGTTTCGCTGCTCCGCAGCCGCCCGCCCGGTGGCAAGGCGTCCGTCCGGCGACCGCCTTCGGCCCTGCCGCTCCGCAGCCACCCGCCAACCCGGCCGAACCTGCGGATGCGATGCAACTGCTCACCGGCTCGCCCACGCTGGGCCAGGCCGAGGACAACTGCCTCACCTTGAACGTCTGGACCCCTGGCGTCACCGGCAAGCCCCGGGCCGTGCTGGTATGGATCCACGGCTCCGGCTGGCTCAGCGGCTCCAGCGCCTGGCCCGGCTACCACGGCCACAATCTGGCCGCCGCCGAGGACATCGTTGTCGTCACGCCGAACTACCGGCTCGGTCCGCTGGGCTTCCTGCGTGTCCCGGGCATCGCCGAGGGCAACATGGGTTTTCTGGATGCGATCTCGGCGCTGCGCTGGGTGCAGGAGAACATCGCCGACTTCGGCGGCGACCCCGACCGCGTCACCGTGGCCGGTCAGTCCGGAGGTGCGGTGACCGCCGTGGCGCTGCTGAGCTCCCCCTCAGCCGCAGGCCTCTTCCATCGGGTCTTCGCCCAAAGCGGCCCCGTCGGCATCGCGATGCCGACCCCGCACGAAGCCGAACAGGCCGGAGAGGAATACCTGCGTCTCCTGGGCCTGAGCATCGCGACAGCCCACCGTTTGCGAGACCTTTCGGCCGAAGAGCTGATCATCGGATATCAGCGACTCGTCGCCGACGGCGGCCGGCGACGCATCGGCGCCCCGGCCCCGCCGATGCATCCGATTGCCGGCGCCCCAGGGCTGCCCGGGCCTGTTCTGCCCGCCGTCGCCGCTGGTGCTGCCTCCGGCATCGACGTCCTGATCGGCGCCACGGCCGAGGAGATGAACCCGTTCCTGGCCATCGACCCCGCGTCCGCGGCCATCACCCGCGACGCCGTCCTGCAACTCGCTGCACGCCTGGCGCCCGGCGCGGCCCCACAGGTCGTCTATGACCATTACGCGGCCCGGCGGCCCGGCGCGTCCGCGTCTCAAGTCCTGGCCGACATCACCACCGATCGTCTGGTCAGGCTTCCGGCCCTTCAGGTCGCCGAGGCGCGCGCCCGTCACGGTCATCCTGGCTTCGTCTACCAGGTGGACTGGCGATCGGCCCTGGGTGCCTGCCACACCGTGGATATTCCGATGCTGTTTGACAATTTTCCAGCCTGGTCGGCCTCTCCCATGTTCCGCGATGTCGACCCCGCGGGCGTCGAACCGATCGGCCGCGCCTTCCGGCGGGCCGTGGCAGCCTTTGTCCGCACCGGAAATCCGAACACCCCGGGCGTCCCGGCGTGGGAGGCGTACACCGAGCTTCGCCGCTGCACGATGCGCTTCGACACGTTCGTCACCGCAGCGAACGATCCCGCCCACAGCGAGCGCCGCCTGTTGCTTCCGTCCCCTCAGCACTCGCCCGGCGACACCGAGACCAGCAACGACACCTCATGAACACCTCGCGGCCGACCACCGAAACCGACGATCTGAGTCCGCGCCCAGCTGATCCCGATCCGACAGCCGGACCCGCCATCTCCCCACAAGGTGGCGGCTGTCTGTCCTCATCACACCGCCGGCGACGTGGGCGGGCAACTGGCCACCGGACAGCACGGGGCCTTTCGGATACGGCCCTACACCAGCGTCGGCGCAGCCGAACAGGCAGTGCGGAATCGGCTTTGCCGTAGAAGATGTCCTTGTTGGCCGAGTTCCGGTTCTCCACCATGTTCAGGCCCTCGTGCATTTCGCGGCGCAGTTCCTCGTCGGCGAGGTAGTCGCAGATGAAGACGGTGCGGATCACCCGGCCTTCAGGTCCAGCAGGTCAATCACGCCCCCCAGCGGCGGTGGATCTCCTCGGATCTCCTCCTTCAGCGCCTCCAGGTTCTCCGGCTCGATCCGCTTGCCCAGGGGCGGCACGCTGATCCACGGCTCACCCTTCCTCCTGGTGATGCTCACCCCGAGTGGGGGCCGTCTCGGGGGATGCGGCGCAGGGTCGCCGCCACGGGGAGGGGATCAGCCCCAGTGGTCGCCCCAGCCCCACAGGTTGGGGCCGAGAGCGGTGGCCGGGTCGTCCTGGTCCACTCCGAACCGGCCGCGGAAGAACAGCATCGGGCGCTGCTCGGTGACGACGGGTTCGAGTTCATGGACGTGGCCGATGACCACGTCGTGGTCGCCGGCGACGTGCACGTCGCGCACCTCGCCGTGGACGCGCAGCAGCACCCCCCGCAGGGACGGGGTGCCCCACCGCGACAGGTCCCAGTCGAGCCCGGCGAACTTGGCGCCCTTGCTGGAGCCGAACCGGCCGCAGAGATCGACCTGCTCCTCCCCGAGGACGTTCACGCAGAAGCGGCCCGACCTCCTGATCCGCGGCCAGGCGCGGCCCCTGTGGTCGGCACAGAACAGGACCATCGGCGGTTCGAGTGACACCGACGCGAACGACTGGCAGGCGAAGCCGACCGGTTCGCCGTCGTCGAGGCCCGTCACCACGGTCACACCGCTCGCGAACATGCCCAGCGCGCGCCGGAACTCGGCGGGCGTGGGCGGCGCCACCTCGGTGAACTCGGGGTCGGCCGGTGCAGCGGTCATGGACTCACCTCGCGTGCGTGTCGGTACCTCAGGTAACGAACTTACAAACCCCCTTCGGGACGGATCACAAGGGGATCCCGGTCAATGGAAGACGCGTACGGGCGGGGCGTGGTCGGGGCAGGTCACGGGGCCTGCCCGTCCCGGTCTCGCTGATCGGGATGATCGCCCTGTTCGCGCCGTCTGTCCAGTTAGCGTCACGGGATCCGACACTGCGATTCGGGACGGACAATGACGGAGCTGACCTACGAGTCGACCCTGCGGGAGCTCGTGACCGACCAGGGCGTGTTGCGCTACCACGAGGCCGGACAGGGCCCGCCGCTGCTGCTCCTGCACGGTTCGGGCCCCGGGGTGACCGGCTGGCGCAACTACCGCGGCAACCTGGCGACGTTCGCCGAGCACTTCCGCTGCCTGGTGCTGGAGTTTCCCGGATTCGGGGTTAGCGACCCGACCGACCAGCACCCGATGATGGCCGCGAACGGCGCGGTGATCCGATTCCTGGACGGGCTCGGACTCCGGCAGGCCGACGTGATCGGCAACTCGATGGGCGGGATCGTGGGCACCCAGGTGGCGCTCGCCCACCCCGACCGGATCCGCCGCCTCGTGACCATCGGCGGCATCGGCCGCAACATCTTCAGCCCCTCGCCGGGCGAGGGCATCAAGCTCCTGATGGAGTTCACCGAGGAGCCCACCCGCGAGCGGCTCGTCCAGTGGCTGCACTCCATGGTGTACGACCCGGCCCTCGTCACCGAGGAGCTGATCGAGGAGCGCTGGGCCCTCGCCACCGAGCCGGAGACGCTGGCCGCCGCGCGCCGCATGTACGGCAAGGCCGCCTTCGCCGCCGGCCAGAAGGCCGCCGCGAAGTCGGACACCCCGCCGTACTGGGCGATGCTGCACAAGCTGAAGGCGAAGACTCTCGTGACCTGGGGCCGCGACGACCGGGTCAGCCCCGTCGACATGGCGCTCCTGCCGATGCGTACGGTCCCCGATGTCGAGGTCCACGTCTTCCCCAACTGCGGCCACTGGGTGATGATCGAGCAGAAAGCCGCCTGGGAGAGTGTCGTGCTGGCCTTCCTCACCCGGAAGGACGAGCGGTGACCACGTGGGATGAGGAGTTCGACCTCGTCATCGTCGGCAGCGGCGGTGGAGGCATGGCCGCCGCGCTGACCGCGCACGACAGCGGGCTGTCCTGCGTGGTGGTCGAGAAGGGCGGCAAGTTCGGCGGCAGCACCGGCATCTCCGGCGGCGGGATCTGGATCCCCAACAACCCGACCCTGCGGGCCAAGGGGCACGACGACAGCCGCGAGTCGATCCGGCGCTACCTCGACCTGCTGACCGAGGGCCGCGTACCGGCCGCCCGGCTCGACGCGTACGTCGACAACGGCCCGGCCGCGATGGAGCTGCTCGAGAAGAGCAGGTGGATGCGGTTCTTCTGGGTGAAGGGCTACGCCGACTACCACCCCGAGTACGAGGGCGGCAGGCCGCTCGGCCGCTCGATCGAGGCGCTGCCCTTCGACACCCGCAAGCTGGGCGAGGACGAGAAGTACCAGCGGCCGAACAACATGAAGGGCCCGCTCGGCCTGTGGATCACCGCCAAGGACTACCACGACCTGGCCATGGTCAAGCGCACCTGGCGCGGCCGCTGGGCCTCGGTCGTCGCGGCCTGGCGGGTGTCGTCCAACGTGATCCGCCGCAGGCACATGGCCACCGGCGGGCGCGCCCTGGTCGCCCGGCTGCGCATGGCGCTCAAGGACGCCGGAATCCCGCTGTGGCTGAAGACGCCGATGACCGACCTCGTCACCGACGCCGGGGGCGCGGTCACCGGCATCGTGGCCCAGCGTGAGGGACGGACGATCCGCGTCCGCGGCCGGTACGGCGTGCTGCTGGCGACCGGCGGTTTCGACCACAACACGCAGCTGCGGGAGAGGTACCTGCCCGAGGGTGCCCGGCCCGACTTCGGCATGGGCGCCAGGGAGAACACCGGCGACGGCATCCTCGCCGGCGAGCGCGTCGGCGCCGCCCTCGACCTGATGGACGACGCCTGGTGGATGCCGGCCGTACGGCATCCGGCCGGGGCGACGATCCCGCTGGTGTCCGAGCGGGCCATCCCGCCGTCGGTCATCGTCGCGCGGGACGGCCGGCGGTTCACCAACGAGTCCGCGCCGTACGTGAACTTCGTGCACGACCAGTTGGCCGGCGGCCACGTCCCGGCCTGGTTCGTGATGGACGCGAAGGCCCGGGCGCGTTACCCGTTCGCGCAGATCCTGCCGGGCATGCCGATCCCGCAGGAGTTCTACGACCAGGGCATCGCGTTCCGGGCGGACACCCTCGCCGAGCTCGCGGACAAGATCGGCGTCCCGGCGGGCGCGCTGACCGAGACCGTGCAGCGCTTCAACGGGTTCGCCCGGATGGGCAAGGACGAGGACTTCGGCCGCGGCGACAGCGCCTACGACCGCTACTACGGCGACCCGACGTTGCAGAACCCCAACCTCGACGTGATCGACAAGGCGCCCTACTACGCGTTCCGGCTCGAGGTCGGCGACCTCGGCACCAAGGGCGGTCTGGTGTGCGACGAGCACGGCCGGGTGCTGCGGGCCGGCGGCGCGCCCATCGAGGGCCTGTACGCCACCGGCAACACCTCGGCGTCGGTGATGGGCAACGAGTACGCCGGGCCGGGGGCCACGATCGGCCCGTCCATCGTCTTCGGCTACATCGCCGCGCGGCACGCCGCCGCGACACGGAGGGGGAGATGACGCAGGGGGGAGCGCTCAAGGTCCGGGTGGTCGAGGTGGTCGAGGAGACCGCCGACGCGCACTCGCTGGTCCTCGAGCCCGCGGAGGGGGACCCGTCCAAGTTCTCGTACAAGCCGGGGCAGTTCCTGACGATCCGGGTGCCGACCACCCGGCCGGAGGGCGCCGCACGCTGCTACTCGCTGAGCAGCTCGCCGCTGTGCGACGACAAGCTCAAGGTGACGGTGAAGCGCACCCGGGGCGGCTACGGCTCGAACTGGATCTGCGACAACGTCACCGAGGGCGACGTGCTGGAGGTGCTGCGGCCGTCGGGGCTGTTCACCCCCGCGTCGCTGGACGAGGACCTGCTGCTGCTGGCGGGCGGCAGCGGCGTCACCCCGGTGATGTCGATCCTCAAGTCGTGCCTGCGCGCCGGGACCGGCTCGGTCGTGCTCGTCTACGCCAACCGGGACGAGAACTCGGTGATCTTCCGGGACGAGCTGGTCGCGCTGGCCGCCGGGTACGGCGAGCGGCTGACGGTGATCCACTGGCTGGAGTCCGTGCAGGGCCTGCCCACTGCGGCGGGCCTGGCCGCCCTGACCCGGCCGTACGCCGGGCGGGAGGCGTTCGTCTGCGGGCCAGGGCCGTTCATGGATATGGCCGTCGACGTGCTGACCCGGCACGGCGCGCCGCCCGAGCGCGTGCACGTGGAGAGGTTCGAGTCGCTGGCCGGCGACCCGTTCGCGGAGACCGAGGTGGTGCTCGACGCGGCGGGTCCCGTCAGCACCGTCGAGGTCGAGCTCGACGGCGAGACGAGGACCCTCACCTGGCCGCGCGGCAACAAGCTGCTCGACGTGCTGCTCGAGGCCGGCCTCGACGCGCCGTTCTCCTGCCGTGAGGGCTCGTGCAGCGCGTGCGCGTGCGTGCTGCTGGAGGGCGAGGTCGAGCTGGAGCACAACACCGTGCTCGACAAGCAGGACCTCGCCGACGGCCTGATCCTGGGCTGCCAGGCGATCCCGCTCAGCGACCGGCTCAAGATCACCTACGACGCCTGACCTCGCACGGAGCGGCTCCGCTCCCACTCACCGGGAGAGGCGCGGGCGGGGCGGCGGCCGTGACGCGACCCTTTGACCATCAGCAGGACACGAGGAGGACCCGATGCTGGACGAGGCGCTGCGGGCGGAGGCGGCCGGGCGGCTGCGGGCCGCCGAGCGGGACCGCTCGCCGATCGAGCCGCTGACCGACGCCTACCCCGGCATCGACGTGGTGGACGCCTACGAGATCCAGCTCGCCAACATCCGGCGGCGCCTGGCGGCCGGGGCCCGGGTGTACGGGCACAAGGTGGGCCTGTCCTCCCCGGTCATGCAGCGGATGATGGGCGTGGACGAGCCCGACTACGGCCACCTGCTCGACGACATGGTGCTGGCGCAGGACGAGCCGATCGAGGCCGCG
Source organism: Microbispora sp. ZYX-F-249 (assembly GCF_039649665.1). Lineage (NCBI taxonomy): Bacteria > Bacillati > Actinomycetota > Actinomycetes > Streptosporangiales > Streptosporangiaceae > Microbispora > Microbispora maris. The sequence goes on from NZ_JBDJAW010000020.1 coordinate 9,985, forward strand.
CGCTACTGCTACCCCCGGATCGAGGTCGAGATCGGGTACGTGCTCGGGGCGAGCCTGCCCGGCGAGGGCTGCACCGAGGAGGACGTGCTCGCCGCGACCGAGTACGTCGTGCCGAGCATCGAGCTCATCGACAGCCGCATCACGGACTGGCGGATCCGCCTGGCCGACACGATCGCCGACAACGCGTCCTCGGCCGGGGTGATCCTCGGCGACGCCAGGGTGAGCCCGAAGGGCCTCGATCTGGCCGACATCGAGGCCGTGCTCTACAACGGAACCGGCCCCTTTGACGACACCACCGAGGTCACCCGGGGCAACACGAGCGCGGTGCTGGGGAACCCCACCACCGCCGTGGCCTGGCTGGCCAGGAAGGTCGCCTCGTTCGGGGTCAAGCTCGAGGCCGGGCACGTCATCCTCCCCGGGTCCTGCACCAAAGCCGTCGACGTACGCCCCGGCGGCGTCTTCCGCGCCGAGTTCGCCGGGCTCGGCTCCGTCACCGCTCGATTCGAATAAGACCGCTCGATTCGACAATCCGGATAAGAGGACTTCCATGAGTAAGGCGACCGCCGCGATCGTCGGCTCGGGCAACATCGGGACCGACCTGATGTACAAGCTGCTGCGCTCGGCGCACATCGAGCCGCGCTGGATGATCGGTGTGGACCCCGGCAGCCCGGGCCTCAAGCGGGCCGCCGACCATGGCCTGATCACCTCGGCCGACGGCGTGGACTGGCTCCTCGGCCGGGACGAGCGGCCCGACATCGTCTTCGAGGCGACCTCGGCGTACGTGCACAGGGAGAACGCGCCCAAGTACCGCGAGCTGGGCATCCAGGCCGTCGACCTGACGCCGGCCGCGCTCGGCCCGGCGGTGGTGCCCGCGGTCAACCTCGGCGCTCACCTCGACGCCCCCAACGTCAGCCTGATCACCTGCGGCGGCCAGGCGACGATCCCGATCGTGCACGCGGTCTCGCGGGTCACCGAGGTGGCGTACGCGGAGATCGTGGCCAGCGTGGCCTCTCCGTCGGCGGGTCCCGGCACCCGCGCCAACATCGACGAGTTCACCAAGACGACCGCGCGCGGCATCGAGACGATCGGCGGCGCCAGGCGGGGCAAGGCCATCATCATCCTCAACCCTGCCGAGCCGCCGATGCTCATGCAGGACACGATCTTCTGCTCGATCCCCGTCGACGCCGACCGGGACGCGATCGCGGCCTCGATCGAAGAGGTCGCCGCCGACGTCGCCTCCTATGTGCCCGGTTACCGGCTGCGGACCGAGCCCCAGTTCGACGACCCGACGGCGGTCAGCGGCGGGCTCGCCCGCGTCGCCGTGTTCGTCGAGGTCGAGGGCGCGGGCGACTTCCTGCCGCCCTACTCCGGCAACCTCGACATCATGACGGCCGCCGCCACCAAGGTCGGCGAGGGCTTCGCGCAGCGCATCCACCCGTAAGGAGACCGACCCATGCCCTACAGCGCCGACCTCGACATCAGGGTCACCGACTCGTGCCTGCGGGACGGCTCGCACGCCAAGCAGCACCAGTTCACCGTCGAGCACGTACGGTCCATCGTCGCCGCGCTGGACGAGGCGGGCGTGCCGGTCATCGAGGTGACGCACGGCGACGGCCTCGGCGGCTCGTCGTTCAACTACGGGTTCAGCCACACGCCCGAGCAGGAGCTCATCAAGGCCGCGGTCGCCACGGCCAGGCGCGCGAAGATCGCGTTCCTGATGCTGCCCGGCGTCGGCGTCAAGGACGACATCCGCGAAGCCGCCGACAACGGCGCGAGCATCTGCAGGATCGCCACCCACTGCACCGAGGCCGACGTCTCGATCCAGCACTTCGGGCTGGCCAGGGAGCTCGGCCTGGAGACGGTCGGGTTCCTGATGATGTCGCACAGCCAGCCGCCGGAGGTCCTGGCCGAGCAGGCCCGGATCATGGCCGACGCCGGCTGCCAGTGCGTCTACGTCGTCGACTCGGCCGGGGCACTGATCATGGAGCAGACGAGCGACCGGATCGCCGCGCTCGTGGCCGAGCTGGGGGACGACGCCCAGGTCGGCTTCCACGGCCACGAGAACCTCGGGCTCGGGGTGGCCAACTCGATCCTCGCCGTACGGGCCGGGGCCAAGCAGATCGACGGCTCGGTGCGGCGGTTCGGCGCCGGCGCGGGCAACACGCCGCTGGAGGCCTTCGCCGCCGTCACCGACAAGCTCGGCATCCGCACCGGCATCGACACCCTCAAGATCATCGACGCAGCCGAGGACGTGGTCCGCCCGATCATGGACGGCGAGTGCCTGCTCGACCGGCTGACCCTGACCATGGGCTACGCCGGGGTGTACTCCAGCTTCCTCAAGCACGCCGACCGTCAGGCGAGGAAGTACGGCGTGTCCGGCGCCGAGATCCTCATGGAGGCCGGGCGCCGCAAGCTCATCGGCGGTCAGGAAGACCAGCTCATCGAAATCGCAGTCGCCCTCGCGGCGAAGAAGTGAGAACAGCCATGGCCAACCCGGTACTCGAAGCGATCACCCAGCGCGCCGAGGAGATCAGCGCCCTCGGCCCCTCCAACGAGACCCTGTGCCGGCTGGACGACCAGGCCGCCAAGGTATTGCGCGAAGCGGGCGTCATCCGCATGCTCCAGCCGAAGATCCACGGCGGATTCGAGTTCCACCCGCGCGACTACGCCGAGACGATCATGAAGCTGGCGAGCCTCGACGGCTCGACCGGCTGGGTCGCGGGCGTCGTGGGCGTGCACCCGTGGGAGATGGCCTTCGCCGACCCGCGCGTCCAGCAGGAGATCTGGGGCGAGAACCAGGACACCTGGATCGCCTCGCCGTACGCGCCGATGGGCATCGCCCGGCCGGTCGACGGCGGCTACGTCTTCAACGGCCGCTGGCAGTTCTCCTCGGGCACCGACCACTGCGACTGGATCTTCCTGGGCGGCATGCTCGGCGACGCCGAGGGCAAGATGGCCCAGCCGCCGGCCTCGCTGCACCTCATCCTGCCGCGGTCGGACTACGAGATCGTCGAGGACTCCTGGAACGTCGTCGGCCTGCGCGGCACCGGCAGCAAGGACATCATCGTCAAGGACGCGTTCGTCCCCGACTACCGGACGATCCCGTACAACAAGGTCGTGGACGGCAGCCAGGCCAAGGAGGCCGGCCTGACCAACCCGCTCTACCACATGCCGTTCTCCGCGGCGTTCCCGCTCGGGATCACCGCCGCGGTCGTCGGCATCGCCGAGGGCGCGCTCGCGCACCACATGGCGTACCAGAGGAGCCGCGTGCAGATCACCGGCACCAGGATCAAGGACGACCCGTACGTCCTGTACGCGATCAGCGAGGCGGCCGCCGAGATCGCGGCGTCGCGCTCGGCGCTGCTCGACAACGCCTCGCGGATGTACGACATCGTGGCCTCCGGCCGCGAGGTGACCTTCGACGAGCGGGCCGTGGGCCGCCGCACCCAGGTCCAGGCGGCCTGGCGCGCGGTGCGGGCGATGGACGAGATCGTGGCGCGGTCGGGCGGCAACGCGATGCGCGTGGACAACCCGATCCAGCGTTTCTGGCGGGACGCGCACGTCGGGCTGGCCCACGCGATCCACGTGCCCGGCTCGGTCTTCCACGTCTCCGCGCTGACGCAGCTCGGCATCGAGCCGCCGCACGGCCCGATGCGCTCGATGATCTGAGAGTGCCGTTTCCCCGGCGAGGGCGCCGGAGGCCGTCAGGACTGGGCGAACATCTGGTCGTAGACGCCGGAGTGGCGGCGGCCGGCCATGAAGTCCAGGAACCGGCGGACGAACTCGCCACGGGTCAGCCGCTCGCCGGCGTCGCCGCCGCCCGGGTCCTGGTCGAAGGCCGTCCGGAAGAGAGCCCGGCACTCCCGGGCGTCGATGACCTGGTCGTCGTCCGTGTCGGTGACGTCGAACAGGACCTCGGCGATCCGGATGAGGGCGGAGCCGGCCATGGCGGCCGCCGCGGCGGCGTACTCGTCGCGGGTGATGCGTCCGTCGCCGTCGGTGTCCAGCTCTTTCTGCAGCTCGCGCCACCAGTCGGCGAAGGCGGCGAACAGGCGTTCCTCGTCCTGGGTGTCCAGGTCGAGCCGGGTGGCGATCTCCCGCGCCATCGCGGCGAGGTCGGGCCAGCCGAGGCGGCCGTCGCCGGTCTGGTCGAGCACCTCGGAGAAGAACCGCGAGGCGGAGCGCACCGCCGAGTCGCCGGCGGCCGCCGTCTCCTGACCGGGCGTGAGCAGGCGCAGCAGCGCCCCGGCTTTCGCCACGCCACGGCGTAGCCCCGCCAGCGCCTCGCCGCCGCGTTGGGGCGCGTAGCCCGGGTCGAGCATGGTCATGACCGTGTCCAGCCGTGTCCACGACTCGGGGAGCAGCCGGGTCGCGAGACTCGTGGACAGGCAGGTGGCCTGCATCAGCGTGCGCGTGCCCGGCACCTCGGCGACCCCCAGCCGTGCGCGGAGCGACTCGGGCAGCGACGCCACGATGATCGCGCTGGCCGTGGGCCCGGCGATCGCCCTGCCCGCCGCCCACACGGCCGGCTGATCGCGGAGCAGAGGGGGCGCGGGTACCTGCGCGAACAGGCGGTCGAGGATGACGTGGACCGCTTCGGTGTTCTCCAGTCGCTCCTCCACGACGGACGTGTAGTAGCGCCAGAACTCCCGCAATGTGGGCGGAAGCTTGCCGCCGTAGGGGTCCATCAGTGCGAGGAACGCCTGGAACTCGGCGTACAGCCGGTCCAGGGCGGGGCCGTCGAGGGACTCGCCGCTGAGCCGGCACATCGTGACCGAGGACTCGAACAGCGTCGCCACCACCCAGGCGCGTGCCTCGGGATCCGCGGCGTTGAACGGGCGGTTCTCGGCGTCGGCGCCGGTGATGCGGGCGTGCAGGCGGTTGAGCCGGGCCGCCTCCCGCTGCCGCACCCGGGGGTCGGGGTCGACCATCCGCTGCGCGCTGAGCACGGTGTTGCGCAGGCGCCGCCACGGGTGTGCGACGAAGGTCGAGTTGGTGATCAGCGCGGCGCCGATCTGCGGGTACGCGGCCTCCAGGACGATGGCCCGGCTCGCCACCAGCCCCCAGCGTGCCTGGTGGGTCAACCGGTGAAGCATCGATCCCGGGCCGAGCGGATCGGCGTCGGTTCCGGCGGGTTCGGCGTGGCTCATCGACATTCCTTTCCTGTCAGGGCCGGTGCCCGCACCCCGCCGAACCGGCGGTCGCGCCGCCGGTAGGTCTCCAGGCATTCCCAGAAGTGCCCGGCGCGGAAGTCCGGCCACAGCACCCGGGGGAAGACCCATTCGGCGTAGGCCACCTGCCACAGCATGAAGTTGGAGATCCGCTGCTCTCCGGAGGTGCGGATGACCAGGTCCACCTCCGGCATGTCCGGGTGGGGCAGACGCCGGGCGAAGCTCTCCTCGGTGACCTGCTCGGGCGGCACACCGTCGCGGATCAGCGACCGGGCGGCCTCCACGATGTCGCGGCGGCCCCCGTGGTCGAACGCCACGGTCAACGTCATCCGCCGGTTGTCGCGGGTCAGCGCCGTCAGATCGGCGATGTCACGGGCCAGCGCGGGCGGGATCCGCGGGTCGGTGACACCGAGGAACCGGCAGCGGATCCCGCGCATGTGCAGGGACAAGGCGTGTTTGCGGATGGCGCGGCGAATCAGCCGGAGCAGGTCGTCGACCTCGGCGGCCGGGCGCCGCCAGTTCTCGGTGGAAAAGGCGTACAGGCTCAACCACCCGACGCCGGCCGTGTGGGCCGCCTCGATGACATCGATCACGGCGGCCTCCGCCGCCCGATGCCCCTCGACGCGGGACAGCGACCGCTGCGCGGCCCATCGGCCGTTCCCATCCATGACGCAGGCCACGTGATGAGGCACGCCTCTCACATCGCCCGCCGCGGGGAGGAGTACATGGTCACTTCCGTCGGTCGCCGACATCCCGGCCCTGCTTTCGGGGGAGGGGAGGAGAGTGATCTCTCCGGAGACGGACTCTTTCACGGATCGTGATCCGATGACTACTTACCGTCGGTAGTCATGATCCTTACCCTGCTCGGCCGGGTCGGGGGGCCTCCGGCCCCCGTCTCCATGGGCGGGTCCGGGTTGTCGCAGGTAAAGACGTGTTTTGTCCCGTTTACACCATTCTGGTGGTGTGTGTACCTTTAGGGCACACGGTTCGGGGTACCCACCGGCTTCCGGTTCCGGATCCCTTGCCGTGTCGTTGCCCGGTCCGCGCGGTCCCATGACCGTGCGGCCGCCGAATCCGCGATCAGCGGAGCCGGGGACCCACTTCTCTCCGGGGTGAATCGGGAGCAGCCCCCAGATGCGCCCGTAGGGCACTTCCTGCCCGAACCCGTCAGCTAACCCGGTAGGCGGCATGGAAGCAAGGAGTCAGCCCCGACATGTCCACCCATCGCCCCTCCCTCGGCCGCCGGCCCTCCGGCCGGCGCCTGCGCTCCGCCCTCGCGGCGGCGGCCCTCGCGGTCTCGGCCGCCACGGCCGGCGTCACGGCGGCCGTGGCGCTGCCCGCCCCGGCCTACGCCAACCCGCACACGTACGGCCAGGACGTCTCCGGCTACGAGGCCGACCACGACTGGATGAACAGCCGTGCGCAGTTCGGCTTCATCAAGGCGACCGAGGGCACGTCCTGGGTCGACTCGTCCTTCCCCCGGCACTGGCGTGAGCTGGACAAGAAGGGCATCGTCCGCGGCGTCTACCACTACGGTCATCCCTCGAACGACCCCATCGCCGAGGCCGACCACTTCCTCGACGTGGTGGGCTCGCAGCCGGGCAAGCCCGGCGACATCCTCGTGCTCGACCTGGAGACCAGCGACGGCCAGTCGGTCGAGCACGTCAACGAGTGGGCCAGGGCCTGGCTGGAGTACGTGACGGCCAAGACCGGGACGAAGCCGATGTTCTACAGCGGCTGGAACTTCGCCGACAAGTACGGCCGCGGCCTCGGCGACTACCCGCTCTGGGTGGCCCACTACAGCAAGGCGCCGGGCGACATCACGCCGCCCGCCGACTGGAAGTCCTGGGCGATCCACCAGTACACCGACTCGCCAATCGACCAGAACGTCTCCGCGCTGACGCCCGCCCAGCTGCGCGCGCTCGGCCGTCCGTAGCCGCACGGTCCCCGGGACGGGCGTCCCGTCCCGGGGACCGCGCCGGCCTCAGACCACCGCGCCGGAGCCGTCGCGCCGCGCGGGCTTGACCCGCGGTGCGGCGGGAGCCGGCGGCGGCTGGCTGGAGCGCCGCTCCAGCGCGATCGCCACCGGCCCGGCCACGAAGGACGACGACAGCGTGCCCACCACGATGCCGATCAGCAGGGCGACGGCGAAGTCCCGCAGCGAGTCGCCGCCGAACACGGCCAGCGCCGCCAGGATGAACAGCGCCCCGAGCCCGGTGTTCACCGTGCGCGGCGCGGTCTGCAGGATGGCGGCGTTCACCACGCGGCCGAACGGCTCGCCGCGCCGTATCGGCCACAGCTCGCGCACCCGGTCGAACAGCACGACCTTGTCGTTGACCGAGTAACCGATGATCGTGAGCATCGCCGCCAGGAACACCCCGTCGATCGGCTTGCCCAGCCAGGCGAACGTGCCGATGACGACGGCCGCGTCCACGAACAGCGCCGCCACGGCCGCGGTGCCGAACGTCCACCGGAACCGGAACGCCAGGTAGGCGAGCTGCGCGGCGAGCGCGACGGCGAGCGCGATGATCGCGTTGCGGCGCAGCTCCTCGCCCAGGCTCGGCCCGATGAGCTCGTCGCGCTGCTTGGTGACCTCGCCCACGCTGCGGTCGAGCGCCTCCTCCACACGGACCACGTCGTCGGCGCTGATCTGCCCGGTGCGCACCGAGATCGCGTCGTCCGACCGCTGCACGACGGCCGAGGGGAACCCGGCGTCCGCGACCGCCTGCCTGGCCGCCCCGACGTCGACGGGCCTGCTCGTGCCGAACTCCACGATGCGGCCGCCGGTGAACTCGACGCCGTAGTTCAGGCCGCGGGTGACCAGCCCCGCCCCCGCGAGCACGAGCAGCCCGGCCGCGACGGCGAGCCACAGCCGCCTGCCCCGCATCAGATCCGGGTCGCGCCGGGTCAGCCAGGTCCTGACCCGGCCGATCGAGCCGATGCCGGACGCCCGCGGGCCGATCCTGCGGATCAGGGCGTCGGCGAGCACCCGGGTGATCAGCATGGCCGAGATCAGCGAGGCCAGCACGCCGATGGCCAGTGTCACGCCGAAGCCCTTCACCGGCCCCGAGGCCAGCCAGAACAGCAGCCCGGCGGCGAGCAGGGTGGTGATGTTGGAGTCGGCGATCGCGCTCCAGGCGTTCTTGAAGCCGCGTTCGAGGGCCGCCTTGAGACCCCGGCGGGGCGCCTCGCCGTACTCCTCCCTGGCCCGTTCGAAGACCAGCACGTTGGCGTCCACCGCCATGCCGATCGCCAGGACGAACCCGGCCAGGCCGGGCAGCGTGAGCGTGGCCCCCATGGCCACGAGGCCGGCGTACGAGATCAGGCCGTAGCAGGCGAGCGCGACCGCGGCCAGCACGCCCACCAGCCGGTAGACGATGCCGATGAACACCGCGGTCAGGATCACCCCGACGACGCCGGCCTTGGCGCTCGCGGCGATGGCGTCGGCGCCGAGGGTCGGGCCGACCGTGCGCTGCTCGACCAGTTCCAGCGGCACGGGGAGCGAGCCGCCCTTGACCAGCACCGCGAGGTTCTGCGCCTCCTCGGCGGTGAACGACCCGGTGATCCGCGTGGTGCCGCCGGGGATCCCCGCCTCGCAGGCGGTCGACTCGTCCACCTGCGGCGAGGAGATGATCTCGTTGTCGAGGACGATGGCGACCCGGCGCTTGTGGTCGCCGACCGGCGCGCAGGCCGCCTTGCCGGTCAGCTCCCGCCAGGGTCCGGGCTCCTTGAAGTCGATCGTGACGAACCAGCCGGGCCCCATCTGAGGGTCGGTGCGCGCGGCGGCGTCGGTGACGCCGGCCCCGCTGAGCGCGACCGGCCCGAGCTTCAGCTTCTGGCCGGTCTCGTCGGCGATCGCGTCCTTGTCGCCGGCCTCGGCGGGGCCGAGCACGGGATGGAAGTTGAGCTGGGCGGTCTTGCCGATGACCGAGGCGGCCTCGCGCGGGTCGAGAACGCCGGGCAGTTCGACGATGATCCGCTTCTCGCCGGAGCGGACCAGGGTCGGATCGACGACTCCGAGGGCGTCCGCCCGGCGCCGGAGCACGTCGAGGGCACGGTCGGTGGCGTCGGCGTCCGCCTTGACCGTGGGAGAGTCCTTCGTCTCGAAGACGAGCTGGGTGCCGCCGCGCAGGTCGAGGCCGAGGCGCGGGGCCATGGTGAGGGCGAGCAGCAGTGAGGTCGCGATGACGGCGAGCGCCGCCACCGCGCGCCACATGGGCGCACGGGACATGAAGCCTCCACAGGCGTACGAGTGGGAAAGGTCTCAGTACGCGGTGGAGGGAGGAGCGCGGGCCGAGGCGGCCCGGCGCGGGCACTGGGCGGGCGCGCCGTCGTGGTGCGGCCCGGCCCGGGTGACCCGGGTGCCGCCGCGCGGCGCCGCGGGGTTGGGCAGCACGACCGGCCCGCCGGACACGCCGGGGCCGCCCGGGCCCGCCTGGACGCGGGGCGGGTCGTTCCGGGCAGGACCTGTCGCGTGGGCCGGGGGCCAGATGCGCGTGTCCGTGAGCCGTGCGCCGTCCCGCGCCGGGGCCCGGCGGAGGGCCATCTGGTGAACGCCGCTCGCCGTGACCGCCACCCGATCCGGGGTGTGCGGGCCCGAGACGTGGAGACCGGCGGCGCGATGCGGCGTCTCCCACGCGGACGCGGACGCGGGCACGCCGCCGGCGGTCAGGACGATCGCGTGCAGCAGGAGCAGCAGCGCGGCGGTCAGCCTGCGTCGCACGATCGTCGCCTCCCTTCCGCTTCGCCCGGTCCTGCGGCCACCGTAGCGAGTTCCGCGCGTGAGTGCCGCATGCCGAACCGGCGGGAACGGGAAACGCACCCGTGGGGGAGGGGACCGCCCCGTGAGAAACGGGTACGCAGAACGAATGGCGGGAACCGGGCAGGCACCGATCGGGAGAAACGGGCGGCGGAAAACGCGGATGACCGTTTCGCGAAGGTGGGTTATGGTCGGTCTCATGGCGACCTCACGACGTGGCACGTGCGGGTCCACCGCCTTCGCGTTGGTGGTGGGCCTGCTCATGCTCGCCCTCGCGCTGGTCGCCTCCACCCCCGCCTGGTACGGCGGGGATCCCGCTCAGCGCACGCCGCAGGCCGCCGCCGAGCTGTGGACACCGGGGGCGTGGACGCCGCAGTCGGCGACCCTGCCCGCGGGCCCGGCCGGTCCCGAGCACCTGCCGTTCCCGTTCCGGTCGCGCGTCGCCGTGGCCGCGGCTCCCGTCGCCGTAGCGGTGCCCGCCCGGAGCCACGAGGACATCGTCCTCAGCCCGCAGCAGACCGGGCACCGCACCGCCGGCTCGCGCAGTCCACCACAGGCCGGGTGACACAAGCTCGCTCGGAGCACGCCGCGGCACCATCCCGGTCCTCGTCGTCGCGCGCCTGACCCGTACCCGGCCACACCGGCCCGGCAGGTCGGGCGATCGGCGACGCGACCGGTGAGGGGTGCCGGCTTTCGCGCATCCGCACCCCGCCGTGCCGCCGTTTCCCCCCGGAGGTCGTCGCGGCGCGCCGTCCTGAGCCGAGCCTCCTGACCGCCGTCCCGCGGGCCCGCCCGCGTACTCGTCTCGCGTACCGGCCACCGGTGCGCCGAAGGCGCGCACTCGCGCGCCGACATCATCCTTCACCTGGAGTGATGCCGCTTATGGCAGAGATCAGGTCGCCGCGCCTCCTCTTCGAGGAATGCCGGCGGTACACCGCGCAGCTGTCCGAACTGCGCATGCTGCTCGAGGAGCGGCTCCACGCGGCCCGGGCCGAGCTGGCCCGGGTGCGCGACCCGTACGACACGCGCGTACGGCAGGCACGGCGCGACGTCGCCGCCATCGAGGCGGCGCTGGAGCGGATGGATCGGGGCCTCTACGGCACCTGCACCCGATGCGAGGCGTTCCTGCCGCTCGACCGGCTCCGGCTCGCGCCGCACGTGCAGCAGTGCGCGGCCTGCGCCGGCGAGGCCCGGATGTCGGCATGACGGTCATGACCGGCATGACCGGTGTCAACGGGAGGAGAGGCGGGGGAGCGGCCCTCGCCATCGACCTCGGCACCGCGCGGACCCGGCTGCTGCTGTCCGGCAGCACGGCGATCAAGGAGCGGCCTTCGGCGTGCGGCGATCCGGGGGCGCGCCGGTGGCCGGTGCGGCACGGCATGGTCGCCGACATGCCCGGATGCGCGCGGCTGGTCCGCACCGCGCTGCGGGACGCCGTGACCGAGCGGCACCCGCCCCTCGAACGCGTCCTGCTCGGCGTGCCCGTCGCGGCCTCGCGGCTGGACCGGCGCGCCGCGTTCGCGGCCGTCAGCAGCGCCGCCGGCTGCCGGGTGACGATCGTCGAGGAGCCGCTGGCCGCGGCGGTCGGCTGCGGCGTGGACATCGCCGACCCGAGGCCCCGGCTCCTGCTCGACGCCGGGGCGGGGATCGCCGAGGCCGTCGTCATCCGGGCCGGCGAGATCGCCGACGCGGGCGCCGTACAGGTCGCCGTGGGCGGCCCGGCGGAGGGCGCCGGCTGCCCGCCGTACGCGCGGGAACGCGTCGTCGCGATGGTCGCCGACCTGATCGCGCGCGTTCCCGCCGCCCTGCGGGCAATCGTCAGGCAGCAGGGCCTGCTGATCACGGGCGGCGGCGCCCTCGACCCGGAGCTGGCCCGCAAGCTCTGCGCGGAGCTGCGGATCACCGTCAGCCCCGCGGCCGATCCCGCCAACGCGACCGTCAGAGGGCTGGCCTGCCTGCTGTCCACGGTCGAGCACCGCACTTCCGGCATGTCTGCCATCGGACGAGAGGACGTCGACGATGACCACCAGTGACGAGTTCACCGCCATCAGCAGGCCGCAGATGCAGGCCATGCGCGCGGACCTGGAGGAGCAGCTCCAGTGGCGTGAGGTGCAGCTGCGCGATCTGCGGGCCGCCGTCGACGGCGGCAACGACGGCGCGGCCAGGCTCGCCCTGCTCGCCGACGTCGCCGCCACCGAGCGGGCGGTCGCCGAGCTGCGCAAGGCGCTGGAGCGGATCGAGGAGGGCAGCTACGGCCACTGCGCCGACTGCGCCGCGGCCATCCCGTTCGGCCGGCTGAAGATCCGGCCCATGGCCCGCTACTGCATCACCTGCCAGCGGCGCCACGAAGCCCGCTGACGCGGGCGCGCCCGCTCCGCCCCCGCACGCCGGGGGCGGAGCGGCCCGGCCGGGTCAGGATGCGTCGAGGTCGGGCGCCCACACGACGCCGTTGATGTGCGCGCCGCCGTCCACGAACAGCGTGTTCCCGGTCAGATAGCGCGCGTCCTCACCGCACAGGAACAGCACGACGGGCGCGATGTCCTGCTCGGGGTCGCCCATCCGGCCCATCGGGTTGGCGCGGCCGGCCGCCGCCTCCAGCTCGGGATTTCCCGCCATCCTGCGGGCGAAGGCGGCGCTCTTGGCGCCCGGGCAGACCGCGTTCACCACCACGCCGGTCGGCGCCCACTCCCGGGCCGCCGTACGGGTGAGGGTGCGCAGCGCCTCCTTGGCCGAGTTGTACTCCAGCGTGCCCATATGGGCGTTGACGCCGTTGAGCGAGCACATGTTGACCACACGGCCCCAGCCCTGGCGCTTCATGTGCGGGAACGCGGCCCGCATCGCCCAGAACGGGCCGTAATAGCCCATCGCGAAGCCCCGGCCGAGCTGTTCGTCGCTCTTGTTCTCCACCCGGCCGATCGGGCCGGCACTGCCCCAGGCGTTGTTGACCAGGATGTCGACGCGGCCCCACGCCTCGGCGGCGGCCTCGACCATCGCCTCCACCTGGGCCCGGTCGGTGACGTCGGTGCGGAGGAACCTGGCGTCCGCCCCGAACTCGCCGGCCAGCTCGCGCGCGGTCCGCGCCCCGGTCTCCTCGTCGATCTCCGCCACCAGCACCCGGGCGCCCTCGGCGGCGAACCGCCGCGCCACGCCCCTGCCGATCCCGTCGCCGGCCCCCGTGATGATCGCCGTACGCCCGGCCAGCCGCCCGTCGCCCATTCGCCCGCCTTCCACTCGCGCTCGAAGTGGGCAGAGGTTAGCCATCCGAGGCGCCGGGGGCCTGTCGCCTTCCGATCAGCGGGACCGCCCGGGGAGCGGCACTCGGCGTTCACCGCGCCGGCCAGGCGGCCGAACGCCGCCTTGGACGCGGAGTAGGCCACGCCCCAGCCGCCCTCGCCCGGCGATGCGGGCGGCCCCTCCTCGCGGTGCGGGCGGTGAACGCCACGTCGTACCCGGCCCGCGCGAGCGCCGGCGCCGTCGCGCGGCCGATGCCCCGGCTCACTCCCGTCACCAGGGCGGCCCGCCTGCGTTCCACGTACCCACCTTCCTGCCGGCCTTCCTGCCGCCATGGCCGGCCGTACGGGCGGGACGGCACGGCGGGGACTCTCACTGAGCGGGAGGGCCGGGGCGGCCGGACGCGGGGGTCTGTCACGGTGGGGATCGGCGATCGGTTCCCCCCGACCGGCAGATTGGATTGAGCACAAGTGACGCAGATCCGAGGACTCGGCTACCTCAAGGTCCAGACGCGTGACATCGGGCGCTGGCGCGACCTCCTCATCGACGGACTCGGCTTCGCCGAGGGGTCCGGGCCGGACCCGGACGGGCTGTACCTGCGCATGGACGAGCGCCGTGCGCGGCTCGCGGTGCTGCCCGGCGACACCGACCGGGTGCTCGCGGTCGGCTGGGAGGTGCGCGACCAGTTCGCGCTCGCCGCCGTCGGCCGCGCCGTCGAGGCGTCCGGGACACCGGTCAAGGTGCTGTCCGACGAGGAGTCCGCCGAGCGCGACGCCGAGGCGGTCATCGCCTTCACCGATCCCGCGGGTGTGCCCGTGGAGGTCTTCTTCGGGCCCGTGCTCGACCACAGCCCGGTCGTGACCGGCCTGGGCCAGCGGTTCGTGACCGGCGCGCAGGGGATGGGCCACGTCGTGGTGCCCACCACCGCGATGGACGAGACGGTCTCCTTCTACACCGAGGTGCTCGGCTTCCTGCCCCGGGGCGCCATCAAGATGGGCGGCGGGAAGCCGCCGTACCGCCGGGTGCGCTTCATGGGCGTCAACGAGCGCCACCACAGCCTCGCGATCTGCCCCGCCGGGTACGCCGGCGACCCCGGCCTGGTGCACCTGATGGTCGAGGTGGACAGCCTCGACGCGGTGGGCATGGCGCTCGACCGGGTGCGCAAGGCGGGCTTCTCGATCTCCTCCACCCTCGGCCGGCACACCAACGACAAGATGGTGTCCTTCTACGTCCGCGCCCCCGGAGGCTGGGACATCGAGTACGGCACCGAGGGCATGCGCGTCGACGAGACGTACTACACGGCCGAGGAGATCACGGCTGACAGCTACTGGGGCCACGACTGGTCCGGCTCCGAGCCGCTGGCCACCTTCGTTCCCAAGAAGTGAGCCGGCCGATGCGTTCGGTGGAACCGGTGGCGACCGGGTCCGTCGCGGCGTTCCACCACGAGTGCGACGTGCTCGTCGTCGGCTTCGGCTGCGCCGGGGCGGCCGCCGCGTACGAGGCCGCGACGGCGGGCGCGGACGTGCTCGTGCTGGAGCGTGCGGGCGGCCCCGGCGGCTCGTCCGCGATGTCCGGCGGCGAGCTGTACCTCGGCGGCGGCACGGCCGTCCAGCGGGCCTGCGGGTTCGAGGACGACCCGGACAACATGTTCGCCTACCTCGCGGCGGCGCTCGGCCCGCACGCCGACGCGGAGAAACTTCGGCTGTACTGCGACGGCAGCGTCGAGCACTTCGAGTGGTTCCGGGCCAGGGGCGTGCCGTTCAACGAGTCGTTCTACGACGCGCCGAGCTGGATGCCGCCGACGACCGACGGCCTCATGTGGCTGGGGGAGAACGCCTGGCCGTACACCACCCTCGCGCGGCCGGTGCCGCGCGGCCACCGCCCGGCCGTCGAGAGCTGGGGCGGGCGGCTGCTCATGGAGAAGCTGGTGGAGGCGGCGCGGGCGGCCGGAGCCGCGTGTCACACCGACACCCGCGCCACCAACCTCGTCCTCGGCGCCGACGGCCGGGTCGCCGGGGTCGTGGCCCGCCGGTACGGCGAGCGGGTGACCTACCGCGCCCGCAGGGGAGTGGTGCTGACCACCGGCGGGTTCGTCGACAACGAGGAGATGCTCGCCGACCACGCCCCGGTGCTGATCGGGCACGGCAAGGTCAGCGACGGCCTGGACGACGGCGGCGGCATCCGGATGGCCACCGCCATCGGGGCGGCCACCCGCCGCATGGGCGAGGTCGAGATCGCGATGACGGCGCTGCCCGCGATGCTGGTGCGCGGCATGCTCGTCAACGGGCTCGGCCGCCGCTTCATCAACGAGGACGTCTACCCAGGCCTGTTCAGCGTCGCCGCCGTACGGCACCAGCCGGGGCCGTACTGGGCGATCATCGACGAGGAGGGCTACGAGGACATCCCGGCACGGGACCTGTGGGGCGTGCGCCCGGTCTTCGTGGCCGAGACCCTCGCCGAGCTGGAGGAGTCGCTCGGCATGCCGCCCGGCGCGCTGGAGGACACCGTCACGGTGTACAACCGGCACGCCGAGCGGGGTGAGGACCCCTACTTCCACAAGGACCCGAAGTGGCTGCGCCCGTTGAAGGGACCGTTCGCCGCCGCCGATCCGCGCCTGGGGTTCGGCATGGGCGACCGCGACAGCGCGGGCAAGGGGACCGGAGCCGCCGGCTTCACGCTCGGTGGCCTGCGCACGACCGTGGACGGCGAGGTGCTGAACCAGTCCGGGCGGCCCATCCCGGGCCTGTACGCGGCGGGCCGCGCCTCCTCCGGCATGCACGGCGAGGGTTACATCAGCGGCACGTCACTCGGTGACGGCACGTTCTTCGGCCGCCGCGCCGGCCGCGCAGTCGCCAGGGAGGCGTGATGAACCGGTTCGACGGTAGGAACGTGCTGCTCACCGGGGCCGCGTCGGGCATCGGCAGGGCGGCCGCCGTACGGCTGCTGAACGAGGGCGCCACGGTGTTCGCCGTGGACCGGGACGAGGACGGGCTCGCGGAGACCGGCAAGCTCGCGGGCGGGACCGATCGGTTCGTCCCCTGGCAGGCGGACCTGGCGGACGAGTCTGCGGTGGTGTCGGCCGCGGCCGAGGCCGTCGCCCGCCTCGGCCGGGTGGACGTGCTGGCCAACGTCGCCGGCGTGCTGCGGGTGACCCCGATGGAGTCGCTGCGGCTCGACGACTACCGGCAGATCTTCGCGATCAACGTGTTCGCCCCGGTCGCGTTCTGCCGGGAGGTGCTGCCGCACATCCCGGACCGCACCGGGGTCATCGTGAACGTCACCTCGACGGCGGCGACGAAGGCGCATCCCTGGATGACCGGCTACGCGGCGTCCAAGGGCGCGCTGCTGTCGTTCTCGATCAGCCTCGCCGCCGAGCTGGCGCCGCGCCGCATCCGCGTCGTCCCGATCTCGCCCGGCGGCGTCGCCACGCCGCTGACCGCCAACCGGGAGACCTTCGCCGGCATCGACACCTCCTGGTACGCGCGCACCTATCCCCTCTGGGGGAGACCGGGCCGCCCGGAGGACATCGCCGGGACCATCGCGTACGCCGCCTCGGCGGACGGCGCCTACCTCAACGGGGTGGAGGTCCGCGTGGACGGCGGCTCGCACAGCTGACCGCTCCGCCCCCCGCGCAGCCGGATGTCCCCGCCCTCCTTCCGCCACGGTGTCTGTGATGAGCTGTCGTGGTGATCGCGACGCGAGGGCAGAGGTTGGTGACGTTCAGGACCGTGGGGGCGCCCGTGGTCCGGGCGGTCGATCCGTTCATCGCCGGGTTGGAGATCGTCGGGCATCTGCTGTGTGAGGGGCAGGAGGCACAGGCGGTGGCCCGGGACCCCGATTCGGGCCGGGTCTTCGCGCTGGAGGTGTACCGGCCCGACCTGGTCGCCCTGGACGCGTTGGCGCCGTCGGTGGAGGCGCTGCGCCGGATGGTGGCGGCCGTGGCCGAGCTCGAAGGGCTCCGTGGGCGCTTCGCCGATCTGGCGGGGCACACGGGCGTCGAGCCGGTGAAGGAAGCGCTCCGGCGGCTGGTGGCCGTCTTCCGCGCGGAGGAGTGGGGGCCGGACGGCTGGGGTCCGGCGGGCGGCCCCGAGCGGTGGCCGCACGAGCTGCCGACCCTGTGGCGCATCATGGCCGTCATCAAGCCGATGGCGCTGATCGCGTCCCCCGGGCGGGGGCTGCGACTCGATCTGCCCGCGAGGGTGCTGGAGAACGTCTTCCGCGTGCGGGGCCTTGTCCGCGTCGCGCCCGAGAACCTGCCGGCCGCGCTGACGCACGAGCCGACCCGGCGCTTCCTGAGCGAGGTCGGGCTGCCCGCGGACGCCCGGCTGTTCTCCGCCGACGGCGCCGGAGAACCGCTGCGGACGGTCCTCGAGCACCGCGAGGAGTTCCTACGGGACCCCGGCCTCGCTCACCTGCACGATGCCATCGGGCGCACCCCGCCCCCGCCCGGCGCCGATCACCTGTTCGTGATCGGCGGGATGGGCGGCTACGATCTCGAGGCGCTACTCGACGGACGCACGGGTGCGATCTATCACGCCCCCTACACGTGCGAGGAGCTGACGCCGCTCAACGCCGATGTCTCCACGTTGGCGTTCACGCTGTGGATGTACGCCATGGAGCAGGGGCTCAGAGATCCCTACGACCTCACGGGCGGCGACTTCTACCACCAACTCGCCGACACCATGGTCGCGACACTCGCCGCCGTCGACCCCGTGGCCTGCCTGCCGTCGACGGGCGCGGACGATTTCCGCTTCTGGCCGGAGGTCTTCCACGACGCGGCGGGCGGAGTGCTGTAGCGGGACCGGCCGCTCACGTCCACTGCTGCCCCGGGACGGTCAGGACGGGGCCGCCGAACCGGCCCGAGTGCCGGAGAGCTGCGCCCCGGGGAATTGGGCCCCGGGGAGTTGGGCCCCGGAGGATTGCGCACGGTAGAGCCGGGCGTAGGCGCCGCCCGCCGCCAGCAGCTCGTCGTGCGTGCCCTGCTCCACGATCCGCCCGTCGTCCAGCACGAGGATCAGGCCGGCGTTCCTGATGGTCGACAGCCGGTGGGCGATGACGAATCCCGTGCGCCCGGCCCGCAGCGAGGTCATGGCCCGCTGCACCAGCACCTCGGTGCGGGTGTCGAGCGCGCTGGTGGCCTCGTCGAGCACCAGGATCGGGGGATCGGCGAGGAACGCGCGGGCGATGGTGACGAGTTGCCGCTCGCCCGCGCTGAGCCCATCGCCGTCGTCGTCGACCACCGTGTCGTACCCGTCGGGCAGCGTGCGCACGAGGTGGTCGACGCCGGTGGCCCTGGCCACCTGGACGATCCGCTCGCGCGGCACGTCTCCCGCGCCGTACGCGATGTTGTCGGCGATCGTGCCGTGCCGCAGCCAGGTGTCCTGCAGTACCATGCCGATCCTGGCGCGCAGCTCCTGCCGGGGCACCCGCGCGATGTCCACCCCGTCCACCGTGATCCGCCCGCCGGTGACGTCGTAGAAGCGCATCAGCAGGTTGATCAAGGTGGTTTTGCCCGCGCCGGTCGGGCCGACGATGGCGACGGTCTGCCCCGGCTCCGCGACCAGGGACAGGTCCTCGATGAGGGGACGGCCGGGCGTGTAGCGGAACGAGACGTTCTCGAAGACCACCCGGCCTCTGGTCACGGCCGGAAGGTGGACGGGGTCGCGCACCGGCTCCTCCTCGTCCTCGTCGAGCAGTTCGAAGATCCGCCCGGCCGAGGCGAGCACCGACTGCAGGAGCGTGGACATCGACGTGACCTGGTTGACCGGCTGCCCGAACTGCAGGCAGTACTGGATGAACGCCTGCACGTCGCCGACCGACAGCGCGCCGGCCGCAACCCGCAGGCCGCCGATCACCGCGACGAGCACGTAGTTGAGGTTCATGACGAGCGACATCGACGGGCCGATCAGGCTGGACAGCAGCTGCGCGCGGAACCCCGCGCGGAACACCGCGTCGTTGCGCTCGCCGAACTCGCCCACGGCCTGGCGCCGCCGGCCGAAGACCTTGACCAGGGCGTGCCCGGTGTAGGTCTCCTCGATGTGGGCGCCCAGCCGGCCGGTGGCCGCGAACTGCTCGGCGAATCTCGGCTGCGCCCGCCTGCCGACCACCCTGGCGGCCACGACGGAAAGCGGCACCATGACGACCGAGACCAGGGCGAGCAGCGGCGAGGTCCACACCATCATCACGAGCACGCCGACGAGCGTGAGCAGCGCGGTGACCGCCACGCCGAGCACCTGCTGCAGCGTCTGGCCGACGTTGTCGACGTCGTTGCCGGCGCGCGAGAGCACCTCGCCCCGCTGCCTCCCGTCGAAGTAGGCCAGCGGCAGCCGCGCGAGCTTGGCCTGCGTCCGCTCCCGCAGCCGGAAGACCAGCCGCTGCACGACGGTCGCGGTCGTCCGCTGCTGGACGAAGGAGAGGCCGAACGCGGTCAGGTAGCAGGCGAGGGCGGCCAGCAGGATCCGGCCGGTCGTGGCGAGGTCCACCCCGTGGCGCCCGGTCACGGCCGACAGCACCACGTCGGTGGCCGCGCCGAGCAGCCGGGGGACCGCCACGGTCAGGGTCACGGCCCCGGCCGCGCAGGCCAGGGCGGTCACGGCGAGCGGGAGTTCCGGGCGGGCGTCCGAAAGCAGGCGCCGGACGACGCCTCGTTCCCGGGCTGTCATGCGGCCACCTCCAGGCCTGTCTGGGAGGACACGATGTCGCGGTAGGCGGGGCAGGAGGCCAGCAGCTCCTCGTGGGTGCCGGTCCCGGCGACCCGGCCCTCGTCGAGCACCACCACCCGGTCGGCGTGCCGTGCCGAGGAGATCCGCTGGGCGACCAGGAGGACGGCGACGTCGCGGGTCTGCCGCGCCAGCGCGTCGGTGAGCGCCCGCTCGGTGACCGGGTCGAGCGCGGAGAACGGGTCGTCGAGCAG
Source organism: Microbispora sp. ZYX-F-249 (assembly GCF_039649665.1). NCBI lineage: Bacteria > Bacillati > Actinomycetota > Actinomycetes > Streptosporangiales > Streptosporangiaceae > Microbispora > Microbispora maris. The sequence continues at coordinate 30,059 of NZ_JBDJAW010000020.1, forward strand.
CAGGACCCGGGGCCGGGCGACCAGGGCCCGCGCCACCGTCAGGCGCTGGCGCTGGCCGCCGGACAGCGAGGTGCCCCCCTGCCCGAGCGGCGTCTCCAGGCCCTCGGGCAGCGAATCGACGAAGTCGCGCGCCTGCGCGACCTCCAGCGCGTGCCACAGCTCCGCGTCCGTCGCCTCGGGCCTGCCGTACCTGAGATTGGCGGCGATGGTGCCGGAGAACAGGTACGGCCGCTGCGGCACCAGCCCGACGACGCCGGCCGGTTCCTCCGGCGGCAGCGACGCGAGGTCGGTCCCGTCCAGGAGCACCTGCCCGCCGGCCGGGCCGAGCAGCCGGGCGACCAGGTTCAGCAGGGTGGTCTTGCCCGAGCCGGTGGAGCCGACGATCGCGACGGTCTCGCCGGGCCGGACGACGAGGTTCACGCCGCGCAGCACCGGTTCCTCGGCGCCCGGATAGCGCACGTGCGCGTCGCGGACCTCCACCTCGCCCCGCCAGATCCGGTCGGCGCGGGCCGGTGACGCGAGCGGCTCCGTGCCGGTCTCCAGCACCTCGCGCACCCGCAGGGCGGAGACCCGGGCACGCGGCGCGGCCAGGACCGTGAAGGTCGCGAGCAGGGCGGACCCCAGGATCACGGCCAGGTAGTTGAGGAACGCGACCAGCGAGCCCACCTGGGTGACGCCGTCGTCGACGAGGTGCCCGCCGTACCACACGACCGCCACGCCGCAGAGGTTGCCGATCAGCATTCCGGCGGGGTACATCACGGCCGCCAGCCGCGCCGCGCGTACGGACGCGTCCAGCAGCGTGCCGTTGGCCTCGGCGAACCTGGCGCGTTCGCGCTCCTCGGCGGCGAACGCCCGGACGACCCGGACGCCGGCGATCTGCTCGCGGACGAGCCTGTTGGCCTGGTCCACGCCGCGCTGCGTCGCCTGCGACAGCGGGGTGAGCCGGCGCAGGATCGCCCACAGGACGGCCGACAGCGCGGGCAGCGCGACCAGCAGCAGCGTGGACAGGCGCAGATCCTGCCGCAGCGCCATGACCACCCCGCCGAGGAAGATCATCGGTGTCGCGGCCAGGCCGGTCAGGCCCATGAAGACCAGCGTCTGCACCTGCTGCACGTCGCCGACGCTGCGGGTGATCAGGGACGGCACGCCGAAGCGGCCCACCTCCCGGGAGGAGAACGACAGGACCTTCGCGTAGACGGCCGCGCGCAGGTCCCGGCCGACGGCGGCGGCGGTTCCGGCGGCGAGGACTCCCACCACGGCCGAGCACAGGACCTGTGCGAGCGTCCCGGCCGCCATGAGGCCGCCCAGACGCACGATCAGCCCGGTGTCGCCGCGCAGCACGCCGTCGTCGATGAGCGTGGCGTTGATCGTGGGCAGCAGGAGGGCGGCGAGCGCCTGCGCGATCTGGAGCACGCCGATCAGGGCGACCGCGCCTCGGCGGGGTCGCAGAGCGGAGCGGAGCAGGGATCTCACCTCAGCCTCCGTACGGCCGGGCCGACCGCGCCTCGCGCAGGGCCCGCCCGAACCAGACCAGCTCGTCGAGCATGACCTTGGCGGCGCCCTCGGGGCCCGCGGGGTCCTTCGGCCAGTTCCCTTCCGGGTCGAACAGCGTCCAGGGGCTCCGGAAGGCGACGGAGTCGCGGATCGTCACCGCGTGCAGCTCGGCGAAGACGAGCCTGAGCTGCTCGACGGCCCGCAGGCCGCTGGACATGCCGCCGTAGCAGACGAACCCGACGGGCTTGGCCGCCCACTCCCGGTGGTAGCTGTCGATCATCAGCTTGAGCGCCGCGGGGAAGCTGCGGTTGTACTCCGGGGTCACCACGACGAAGGCGTCCGCGGCCTCCACCCGGGGCCGGAGCCCGGTGACCTCCGCAGGCTTCTCGCCGCCGAAGTGCCCGCGCAGCCCGTCGGGGAGCCGGGTCTCGGCCAGATCGATCACGTCGAGCGCGACGTCGTCGCGTCGCTCCGCCTGACCGGCGAACCAGTTGGCGACGAGGGGCGCCACCCTCCCGTCCCGGACGCTTCCGATGATCATCGCCACGTTGAGCCGGTCGTCTCCGGACATGGTTCCTCCACGAGGTGTGTACGTCGTACGCAACGAGTACACCGTACGCGCTAGCGCGTACGGTGTACAAGTCCAAGTACGATGTACACATCGAAGCGGGAGGAGCACGACGATGGCCGGGAAGAGAGCGGACGACACCGGGGGTGACACGGGGGATGGCGTTCACGAGTCCATCTGGGAGCGGATGGAGCGGCCCGCCCGGCCGCCCCGCGCGGCGCTGACCCATGCGCAGATCGCCGCGGCGGCCGTGGAGATCGCGGACGCCGAGGGGCTCGACGCGGTCTCGATGCGCCGGCTGGCCGAGCGGCTCGGCGTCGCGACCATGGGCCTGTACCGCTACGTGCGCGGCAAGGACGACGTGATCGAGCTGATGGTGGACGCGGTCTACGCCGGGGAGGGGCCGCCGGCGGAGGGCCGCGACTGGCGGGAGGTGCTGCACGGGTCCGCCCTGCGGCTGCGCGCCCTCATGCTGCGCCATCCCTGGCTGGTGGAGACCACCGCGCAGGCCGCGCCGCTGACCCCGAACTTCGTCGCGCGCGCCGACCGGCTGCTCGCGTCGCTGTACGGCCTCGGCCTCGACGCCGACACGGCGATGACGGTCCTCGACACGGTCGACGCGTTCGTCAGCGGGGCGACCACCGCCCGGATCAGGATGGCCCGGCTGATGCGCAAGGAGGGCGCGGAGAAGATGGACGACCTGCGCGACCGCTACTCGTCGCGGATGAAGTGGCTGCTGGAGTCGGGCCGCTATCCCGCGTTCGAGCGCTACATCCGCGAGGGCGTCAGGAAGGACGACGACGACTGGCAGTTCGAGCTGGGCCTGGAGTCCGTGCTCGACGGCGTCGCCGCCCGGCTGGGAATCTGACGATCCCCGCGGGTTGACCTTGAGTCCGCTCCAGGTACCACACTCGGGAGCCGTTCCCCGATCCACAACGCTCATGGAGGACGGCATGACACAGGTGCAACTCGCGCTGGGCGCCATGCACTTCGGGACCCGGCTCGACGAGCGGGCCTCGTTCGATCTGCTGGACCGGTTCGTCGCGGCGGGCGGCACCGTGATCGACACCGCCGACTGCTACGCGTTCTGGGCCGATCCGAGCGGCCACGGCGGGCACAGCGAGCGGGTCGTCGGCGAGTGGCTGGCACGGCGGCCCGGTATGCGCGACCGCGTTCTCCTCAGCACGAAGGCGGGGGCGGAGCCGGTCGGCGACGGCGAGTGGCCGGCCAACCGGGAGGGCCTGTCGGCGACCGCGATCAAGGCGGCGGCCGAGGGCAGCCTGCGCCGGCTGGGCACCGACCGCGTCGACCTCTACTGGCTGCACATGGAGGACAGGTCGGTGCCGCTCGAGGAGACGGCCCAGGCGCTCTCCCAGCTGGTCGAGTCCGGTACGGTCGCCCGCGTCGGGGCCTCCAACCACGCCCTGTGGCGCGTGGAGCGCGCCCGCCGGCTCGCCGGGGCGAACGGATGGGCCGACTGGACGGCGCTGCAGCTGCGCCACTCGTACGTCAAGCCGCGGCCGGACGCGCGGGTGGCCGACCAGGGCCACCGGTTCGGCTGGGTGACCGACGAGGTGCTCGACTACGTGGCGTCCGATCCCACGGTGGACCTGTGGGCCTACACGGCGCTGCTGAACGGCGGATACGTGCGCGAGGACCGGCCGCTGCCGGAGCCCTACGACCACCCGGGCACGGCGCGGCGGCTGGCCGTCCTCGACGAGGTGGCGGCCGAGCTGGGCGTCGGCCGCAACCAGGTGGTGCTGGCGTGGCTGACCGGCGGCGCCCCGCCGGTCACGCCGGTCGTGGGCGTCAGCACGGCCGGGCAACTGGAGGAGGCGCTGGCCGGGGTGGCGCTGGAGCTGCCCGGCGAGCTGCGCCGCCGCCTCGACGAGGCCGCCTGACCCCCGCACGCCTCAGGAGCTGGGCGGGGGGATCATTCGCCTGGTCGCCTCGTGCGCCCTGCGGACCATCTCGGCCCGGGGGAAGCCGCTCCGCTTGCGGGCCGTCTCCTCGTTGCCGCCGGCGATCCGGACCGGGCCGTCGGCGAGGTGCTCCAGGCCCTCGCGGGCCACGTCGCCGGGCTCGGCCACGTTGAGCCCGGGCAGGTCCATCCGCAGCCCCGCCCGCTCCATCGCCGGGGTGCGGGTCACGCCGAGGACGAGTTCGAGCACGTGCACGCCGTGCTCGCCCAGCTCCAGCCACAGCCCTTCGGCGAAGACGCGGCTGAACGCCTTGACCGCGGAGTAGACGCTGATCTGCGCCTGGCCCATGTACCCGGCGAGCGAGCCGACCAGGATGATCCCGCCGCGGCGGCGCTCGCGCATCAGCGCGCCGAAGTGGTGGGTGAGCGCGAGCTGGGCGGTGATGTTGAGGTCGATGACCCCCTGCACCCGGTCGAGGTCGCCGGTCACGAACTCGTGGCCGTAGCTGTTGGCGCCCGCGTTGAAGATCAGCAGGCCCACCTCGACGTCGTCGGTCACCGCGCGGACGGCCTTGAGCGCGCCCGGGTCGGTCAGGTCGAGCTCCAGCGTGCGCACCTCGGCGCCCTTCGCCCTGACCTGCTCGGCCGTCTCGGCCAGCGGCCCGGGCTTGCGGGCGACGAGCACGAGGTTGAGCCCGGCGTCGGCGAGCTGGTGGGCGAACGCGGCGCCCACTCCCTCGGAGCCGCCCGCGACGACGGCCCAGGGGCCGTACACGTCCTTGTCGATCACGATTCCTCCGGTACGGCGATCTCGCCGTCGAGCGCGGCCTGGACGATGGACTCCCGCAGCGCCGCGCAGCCGGGGAAGACTCCCGCGCCGGCGGTGCGGCGCTCCTGGCAGGTCCCGGCCGCCTCGGCGTTCCACTGGACGCTGGTCTGGTGCCAGCTCGCCTTGCGCACCTCGACCCCGGCGCCGCACCGGCGGCAGGTCAGCGGCTGCATGGGCGCGTCGAGCAGCCGGTCGTCCGGGCGGATCGTCATGCCGGCCGGCCTTCCGCCGCCTTGCGGGCGAGGTTCTCCTCGACCTCCCTCTTCCACGCCTCGACCGGGCGGGTGGTGTCGAGCTCGAACTCGAAGCGCTCCACCATCTCCGGCCTGACGTCGGCGACGTCCACGTAGAACTGCTCGTACCAGCGGCGCAGCTGGTAGACCGGGCCGTCCTCCTCGCACAGCAGCGGGTTGTCGATGCGGGCCTTGTTCTTCCAGATCTGCACGTCCTGGTCGAAGCCCTTGAGGATGAAGGTGCTCATCTTCCTGGCCATCTCGTCGGCCGCGGGCCCGGGGAGCTTGTCGGTGCGCTGCACGATGATCCCCGAGTGCAGCACGAACGAGTTCGCGTCGATCGGGTAGTGGGCGTTGATCAGGACCGAGTTGATGTCCATGGTGTCGTAGTGGTAGGTCAACTCGTCGATCATGAACGACGGCCCGTGGTACGACGCGACCGAGTCGTTGCCGAGCAGCTTGGGCTCGCCGTCCTTGGCGGGCGGGCGGGTGTCCTGCCGGCCGGTGCCCTTCATGATCTGCGTGGCGACGTGGCCCTCGAAGATGTTCTTGAAGTACGTCGGGAACGAGTAGTGGACGTAGAAGAAGTGCGCCATGTCGACGACGTTGTCCACGACCTCGCGGCAGTTGGTGTTCACGACGGTCTCGGTCCAGACCCAGTCGGTCCAGTCGTCGCGGGTCGCGCCCTCCATCCGGGGGATCGTGACCTCCGGCGGCGGCGGGTTGCCCTCCGGGTCGTTCCACACGAACAGCAGGCCGTCCTGGTCCATCGTGGTCCAGGCGGCGGTGCGGGCGCGCAGCGGGACGCGGCGCGAGTAGGGGATCTTCTTGCAGCGGCCGTCGCCGCCCCAGCGCCAGTCATGGAACGGGCAGGCGATCTCGTCGCCCTTGATCGTGCCCTGCGACAGGTCCCCGCCCATGTGCCGGCAGTAGGCGTCGAGCACGTTGAGTCTGCCGTCGCCGCTCCGGAAGACCACGAGCTTCTGGCCGAAGGCCCTCACCGTGTGCGGCCTGCCGTCCTTGAACTTCTCCGACAGGCCCAGGCAGTGCCAGCCCCGGGCGAACCGGGTGGGGACCGCCTCCGCCTCGATTCTGCGGATGTCGTCGTTCCCGGCTTCTACTGCAGTCACGTTGATCCGACCCTTCAGGACGCACGTACTCTCAGTCCGCCAAGGTAGGAGCCGCGGCGGCCCGCCGGACGTCGAGTCCCATTGGCCGGGAGTGCCCTGACATGCGGTCATCGGCTCCACGCACCATCATGGACGGCATCTGACCGACGAGCGCGACACGGAGAGCCCCCACATGAGCAACGAGGTCCTGGACGCGGTTCGCACGCTGCTGCCGAAGATCGCCGAACGGGCCCGGTCCACCGACGAGGACCGCCGGGTCCCCGCCGAGTCGATCAGGGAGCTCGTCCAGGCCGGGGTCTTCCGCATGCTGCAGCCCAAGAGGTACGGCGGCGCGGAGAGCGACCCGGTGAGCTTCTACGAGGTGGTCAGGGAGATCTCCGCGGTGTGCGGGTCCACCGGCTGGACCGTCTCCGTCCTCGGCGTGCACCCCTGGCAGCTCGCCCTGTTCGACGAGGCCGCCCAGGACGAGGTGTGGGGGAGCGACCAGGACGCGCTGATCTCCTCGTCGTACGCGCCGGTCGGACGGCTCGTCCCCGCCGAGGGCGGCTACCGGCTGTCCGGCCGGTGGCGGTTCTCCTCCGGCTGCGAGCACGCCTCGTGGGCGATGGTGGGCGGCCTGGTCCTCGGGGACCAGGGCAAGCCGGTGGACTTCATGACCGTGCTGGTGCCCCGCTCCGACTATCTGATCGCGGACGTGTGGGACGTCATCGGGCTGCGCGGCACGGGCAGCAACGACATCGTCGTCGAGGACGCGTTCGTGCCCGCGCACCGCGTGATGCGCAACTACGAGATGGCGCAGCTGCGCGGCCCGGGCCAGAAGGTGAACCCCGGCCCGCTCTACCGCATCCCGTTCGGCACCGTGTTCACCACCACGATCACCGCCCCGGTCATCGGGATGGCGGCCGGGTGCTACCGGTCGTACGTGACCGCCATGCGCGACCGCGTACGGCTCAGCCTGGGCGGCGGCCGGTTCGCCGAGGACCAGTTCGCGCAGGTCGCGGTCGCCAGGGCGGCGTCGGAGATCGACGCGGCGATCCTGCAGACCGACCGCAACGTGCGGGAGGTGTACGAGCACGCGGTGCGGGGCGAGACGATCCCGGCCGAGCTGCGGCTGCGGGTGCGCCGGGACCAGGTGCGCGCCACCGAACGGGCGCTGGAGGCGATCGACATCCTGTTCAAGACCGCCGGGGGCAACTCGCTCAGCCGGGGCAACCCGATCGAGCGGGCCTGGCGTGACGCCCACGCGGGCAGCGTCCACGTGGCCAACGACGTCGAGCGGGCCCTCGCGATGTACGGCAAGGGCGAGTTCGGCCTGGCCGTCGAGGACAACCTCATCTGACGGCGGGAGGAAGGGCCCGGACGCGCCGCGTCCGGGCCCTTGCCATTCCTGTCAGCAGGTGGGCGCGGGCGTTCCCCCGGCGAGGATCGTCCGCGCGAACGCCAGCGCGTCGTCGAACGAGGCCGCGACCGAGGCCCGGTGGTCGGCGCCGGCGTAGGTCCGGTAGGTGACCTTCGCCGCGCCCGCGCACAGGTCGGCGACCATGAGGTCGGTCGTCTGCTTCGGCACCAGGACGTCGGCCGTGCCCTGGGCGACCAGGGTGGGCACCCGGACCTTCAGCCCGGCCGGCTCCTGCGCCCGCAGGTAACCGGTCAGGGTCCCGGTGTCGGCGCCGGGCCGGAACACGCTGCTCACGTTCGTGTCCGCCGCGACCGCCCGCACCTGGTCCATGCACCCCGTGCGCGCCGCGTCGAGCAGCGGCCGCACCTCGTCGGTGACCAGCTCCTCCGGCCTGATCGCGGGGTCGGCCGCCGCCGCGCCGAGCAGGATCGTGGGCAGGAAGGCCAGCGCGTCCTTCGCGCCCGGCATGGCCCTCAGGTAGGCCACGGTCTGGGAGTAGCCCCAGCCGCCGGGGGCGACGGCGATCGCGCCGCGCAGCCGCACGTCGCCGCGCTCACCGGTGGCGGCGGCCGTGAACAGCGCGGCGTGCCCGCCCTGGCTGTGCCCGGCGGCGAACCAGTCGCGGCCGATGCGCGGGTCCACGCGGCGGGCCGCGCGCACCATGTCGATCACGCTGGCCGCCGCGCTCCGCCCGTTCATGTACGGATGCCCGCCCGGGGTGCCGAGGCCCTCGTAGTCGGTGCGCACGACGGCGAAGCCGTGTGCCACCCAGGCATCGAGTGTGGGGTTCACCGAGGCCAGGTAGCCGTGGGCGGGCCCGTCGGCGGTGTCGGCCGAGGGGGCGCAGACGTCCGCCGTGCCCGTGGTGCCGTGCGCCCAGCTGATCACCGGCCAGCCGCCGGGCGGCGGCGGCGTCGCCGGCACGGACACCACACCCGACACGGTGACGCGCTCACCCGAGGCGCCCTCGGAGACGTAGGTGACGTACCAGTCGCGGGCCGCGCTCGGCAGCGCCGCCGCGCCGGTCAGCGGACGGGCGGACAGCGGCGTGCCGCGCAGCCCCGGAGGGACGGTGCCCGCGACCGCGCCGGCATCGGCCGCCTGGACGGGGGCGGCCGCGGCGGGCGCCGCGATCGCCACGGCGGTCAGGGCGGCCAGGGACAGCGCCCTGAGACGGGACCGGGGGAATGACATCGGTGATCCTTTCAACGTGCCATGTCCTTGACGGCCCGGTAGGCGAAGACCATGGCCGAACCGATCGGGACACCGGGGCCGGGGTAGCGGCGCCCGGAGAACGAGGCGCTGGTGTTGCCCGCGGCGTACAGGCCGGGGATCGGCCGTCCGTCCCCGGTGAGCACCCGTCCGTCGGGGTCGGTGCGCAGGCCGCCCTTGGTGCCGAGGTCGCTGAGCACCACCCGGGCGGCGTAGTAGGGCGGGGTGTCCAGCGGGACCAGGCAGGGGTTCGGCGCCTCGGACTGCCCGGCGAAGAACCGGTCGTAGGGGTCCTCGCCGCGGTGGAAGTCCTCGTCCACGCCGGTCGCGGCGAAGCCGTTGAACCGCTCGACGGTGTGCCGCAGCGCCTCGCGCGGCACGCCGATGAGCTCCGCCAGCTCCTCCAGGGTGCCGGCGCGCACCCAGGTGCCGGCCTCCAGGTGCTCCTCGGCGCGGCGTCCCGGCAGTGAGATCGCCGGGAGCCGCCCGCCGAACCGGGAGTCGAAGATCAGGTGGGCGGGCATGCGGCCGGGCTCGGCGATCATCTCGCGGCCCATCCGGTCGTACGGCAGCGACTCGTTGGCGAAGCGGCGGCCGGACGCGTCGACCATGAGCCCGCCGTGGAAGCCCAGCGTGAAGGCGGCCCGGCCGTCCGGCAGCGCCACGCCCGGGCACCACCACGCCTCGCCCATCAGGCCGGTGGCCGCGCCGATCGCGGCGGCGGCCCGGATCGGGTCACCGGTGTTCGCGCCCGCCGGGGCCATCGACCACTCGGCCGTTCCGGGGACGCCGTGGGCCGCCCGCATCTTCGCGTCGCCCTCGAACCCGCCGGCCGCGAGCAGCACGCCTTCGCGGGCGCGCAGCCGTACGGCGCCCGTGGCGGTCGCGGCCTCCACGCCGGTCACCCGGCCGTCCTCCACGACGAGCCGGGTGAGGGCGGCGCCGGTGCGCACGGCGCCGTTGCCGGTGTTCACGAAGGCCAGCAGCAGCCGCCCGATCAACGCCCGCCCGGCCGACAGCGGGCCCTCGCCGTGGCCGCGGCCGTCGCGGTCGCGGTCCACCGGAGGCCGCACCAGCGCGGCGAGATCGCCGAGCCGCTCGGCCGGCAGGTCCAGCGGCACGAACGACCGCCCCGCGTCGAGCCGTCCGGGGGCGGGGAAGTAGTCGGGGAAGGCGCGCGACTCGAACTCGATCGCCGGGTCGCGCTCCAGGAACTCGGCCACCTCGGGCGCGGTCGCGAGGAACGCCTCCCGCCGGTCGGCCTCCGCCTCGCCCAGCAGGGCGGTGAGGTAGACGCGGGCCGACTCCGTCGAGTCGCCGATCCCGGCGCGGCGCTGCACCTGCGTGCCGGGCAGCCAGACGGCCGCGCCCGAGTACGCGGACGTGCCGCCGAGCAGCGCCGTCTTCTCCAGCACCACGGTGCGCAGCCCGCCCGCCGCCGCCGTCAGGGCGCCGGTCAGGGCTCCCGCACCGGAACCGGCCACCACCACGTCGTACTCGTCGTCCCAGGCTGGTGTGGGTGCGCCCGGCATGCCGATCCTCCTGTCGTCGCCGATCGTGGTGGGTAAAGGCAAGCGCAGCGGCCGCGTGACCGGCCCGTTCGTCCCACTGAGTGGTATGGACCAGTGGCGGGGATGCGAGCAGCGCTGTGTATCGTCGTTGCGACACACGAACGGTCAGGGGGAGACGTGCCGAGGATCGCCGAGGTCAGGGCGCCGGCCGAGCCGAGCTCGCCCGAGCAGCGCGCCCGTCATCTGCGCATCCTGCGCGCCGCCGCCCGGATGGGCGCCGAGAAGGGACTCGAACGGGTCCAGATGCACGAGGTGGCCAAGGAGGCCGGGGTCGCGATCGCCACGCTGTACCGGTACTTCCCCTCGAAGACCCACCTGTTCACCGCGGTGATGGCCGAGCAGGTCGACAGGTTCGGCGAGAGCGTCCAGCAGCCCAAGCCCGGGATGACGCCGGAGGACGCCGTCGGCGAGGTGCTCGTGCTCGCCAGCAGGCAGCTGCTGCGCCGCCCCGCGCTCGCCACCGCGATGCTGCAGTCGGCGAACTCCGCCAACGCCGCCGCGGTGGCCGACGCGGGCCGGATCGACCTGACGTTCCGGCAGATCGTCCTGCGGACGCTCGGCATCGCCGAGCCCACCGTCATGGACGTCACGCTGATCCGGCTGCTGATGCAGTGCTGGTACGGCGTGCTCCAATCGAGCCTGAACGGCCGGGCGTCGATCCCCGACACCGAAAGCGACATCCGGATCGCCTGCCGGCTGCTGCTCGCGCCCCGGTCGAACGCGCCCTCCGGTCCCGTCTCCCGCTGACCGGGACGCGGCCCGGGCCGCTCCCGCCGAGCGCCGTTAGCGTGCGCGTATGAACCGCTTCGACGGGGTGAAGGTCCTGCTCACGGGCGCCGGCTCGGGGATCGGGCGGGCCACCGCGATCAGGCTCGCCGCCGAGGGAGCCGACCTTTTCGCGGTGGACCGCGCGGCCGCGGGGCTGGCGGAGACCGGCTCGCTGATCGAAGGTTCCGGCCGGTACGTCCCGCACGTGGCCGACGTGACCGAGGAGGCCGCCGTGGTGACGGCCGTGGACGCGGCGGCGGCCGGGCTCGGCGGCATCGACGTGCTCGTCAACGTCGCGGGGATCCAGCGGACGACGCCGATCGAGTCGCTGACCGTGGCCGACCTGAACCTGCTGTTCTCGGTCAACCTCGTCGGCACCGCGCTGTTCTGCCGGGAGGCGCTGCGTCACCTGCCCGACCGGACCGGCGTCATCGTGAACGTCGCGTCGATCGCGGCCACCCAGGGCAACCCGTACATGACGGCGTACGCCGCGTCGAAGGGCGCCGTGCTGGCCTTCTCGCTGAGCCTGGCCGCCGAGGTCGTGGGGCGCGGCATCCGCGTGGTGCCGATCTCCCCGGGCACGGTGGCGACCCCGCTGACGCGCGACATCGAGTTTCCCGAGGGCGCGGACCTGCGGTACTTCGGGCGGATCCGCTCGCTGCTCGGCAGCGCCGCCCCCGAGCAGATCGCGGCCGCGATCGCGTTCGCGGCCTCCTCGGACGGCGGATACCTCACGGGCGCGAACCTCCGGGTCGACGGCGGCTCCGGAACCTGACGCGCCCCCTTCGACAAGGAGTGACGACGTGACACGGACGATCGCGGTGACCGGGTCGGCCTCGGGCATCGGCAGGGCGCTGGCCGCGTCGCTGCGGGAGCGGGGCGACGAGGTGATCGGCGTCGACTTGCAGGACGCCGAGGTGTGCGCCGACCTGTCCGCCCCCGAAGGCCGCGCCCGCGCGGTGCGGGAGGTGCTGGATCGGGCGGGCGGCGCGCTGGACGCCGTCGTGGCCTGCGCCGGTCTCTCGGGAGTCGCCGTGGGCACGGTCACCGTCAACTTCTTCGGCGTGACCGCGATCCTGGAGGGCCTGCGCCCGGCGCTCGCCCGCGCGGAGCGGCCCCGCGCCGCCGCGGTGGCCTCGATCTCCGCCACCCAGCCCGCCGATCCCGAGGTGGTCCGCGCCTGCCTCGACGGCGACGAACCGCGGGCGGTCGCGCTGGCGGAGCGGGCGGTCGAGCGCGGCCAGGGGCGGCTGCTCTACCCGTCCTCGAAGTCGGCCCTGGCCCGCTGGCTGCGCGCCCGGGCGGTGTCGCCCGAGTGGGCCGGCTGCGGCATCCCCCTCAACGCGGTGGCGCCGGGCGTCGTGCTGACCCCGATGTCGGCTCCGCTGTTCGAGGACGAGACGATGCGCGAGGTCATGGACCGGGCGGTGCCGATGCCGCTGAACGGCTACGCCGAGCCCGAGGTCGTCGCCGGCGCCCTGCGCTGGCTGGTGAGCCCGGACAACTCCCACATGGCCGGGCAGATCGTCTTCGTGGACGGCGGCGCCGAGGCCACCCTGCGCGGCCCCGACGTGTACTGACGGCGCACGCGCGGCTCCCCGGTCGTCGCCGCCTGGTCCACGCACGAGGACGTGCACTACGACGGCTTCGGCTCGGCCATGACCCTGCTGGTGGCCATCACGGGCGGCGCCCTGCTCCTCCTCGGCCTCGGACCCTTCCTCGCCTTGCTGCCGGGGCGCCGCCCTGGTCACCGGTCTGCCCGTTCTCGCCGCGGCCGTGGCCGCTTCAGCGCGTACGGTCGTGCGGCCGGCCCGGCCGCGCACGCCGGCTCCCGTCTGAGCGGGCGACGGCGCGCGGCCCCGCGTTCCTCACTTCGCGCGCGCGACGTTCTGCACGCCGGTGGTGTCGAGCTGCGCGACCGAGTAGGCCGCGTAGGTCCGGTACGGGTCGCGCCCGCTGAAGTGCGGGCCGACCTGCGCGTCCAGCTCCTCGACGGAGAACACGCCGTCGGCTGCGGTGAACTTGCGCTCCACGGTCGGGGCCGCCATGAGGGCCACCATGTCGCCGTACACGACGAACACCTGGCCGTTGATCTCCTCGGAGGCGGGGGAGGCGAGGTAGCTGACGAACGTGGCCACCCGCTCGGGAGCGAGCACGTCCAGCCCGCCGGCCTCACCGCCGTCGCCGAACACGCCGGCCGTCATGCCCGTACGGGCCCGGGGGCAGATCGCGTTGGCCCGCACGCCGTACCGGGACAGGCCCTGGGCGGTCGACAGGGTGAGCGCGACGATGCCGGCCTTGGCGGCGGAGTAGTTCGGCTGGCCGGCCGACCCGAACAGGAACGCCTCGGACGAGGTGTTGATCACGCGGGCGTAGACCGGGCCGCCCGCGGCCTTGCTCGCCGCCCGCCAGTGGACGGCCGCGGCCCGCGACAGCCCGGCGTGCCCCTTGAGGTGGACGCGGATGACGTCGTCCCAGTCGGACTCGGTCAGGTTGAACAGCATCTTGTCGCGCAGCACGCCGGCGTTGTTCACCACGATGTCGAGGCCGCCGAAGGACTCCACGGCGGCCTCGACGAGGCGATCGCCCATGGACCAGTCGCCGATGTCGCCGGTCACCGCGACGGCCTCGCGGCCGAGCGCCCTGATCTCGGCGGCGACGTCCCCGGCCGCCGGGCCGACGTCGTTGACGACGACGTTCGCGCCGCGTTCCGCGAGGGCGAGGGCCTCGCTGCGGCCCAGGCCCGCCCCGGCGCCGGTGACGACGGCGGTCTTGCCCTCCAGGCTCGTGTTCGAGCTCATCTGCGCACTCCTGCCCGTTTGATGATCACAGTCAAAACTAGTATGTATTCTAGTTTTTCCCGCTGGCTCTCCCAGCCACGGGTGTCCCACTCGGTGACACAAGGATGGGTCCGTGCGGTGTGGCGAGCGATCGGCGGCACCACTGAGCGGGACTGAGCCGTTGCCCGAAACAGAAATGATTTCTAGCCTCACCCCATGAGCCTGAACGTGGCATCGCTGTTCGAGGCCGTCGCCGCGGCGGTCCCCGAACGCCTCGCACTGGTCTGCGGCACCCGGCGGCTGAGCTTCGCGGAGCTCGACGCCCGGGCGGACGCCCTGGCCGGCCACCTGCGCGCGGCCGGTGTGCGGCCGGGCGAGCACGTGGGCGTGCACATGCTCAACGGGGTGGAGTTCGTCGAGGCCCTGCTCGCCTGTCTGAAGATCAGGGCCGTCCCGATCAACATCAACTACCGGTACACCGACCGGGAGCTGCACTACATCTACGAGGACGCCGGCCTGGTCGCCCTCGTCATCGGCGGTGAGTTCGCCCCGTCCGCCGCCGCCCTCGCGGACCGGTGCCCGAAGCTGCGCCACGTGGTGGTCGTGGACGACGGCACGCAGGCGCCCGGCTGGCCGGCCGGGGTCGAGGCCGTGGACTACGAGAAGGCGCTCGCCGCCCGGCCCGCCACCGTCCCGATGGCCGCCGAGCGCGGCCCCGACGACCACTACGTGCTCTACACGGGCGGGACGACCGGGATGCCCAAGGGCGTCGTGTGGCGGCACGAGGACTTCTACTTCGCCGCGCTCAAGGGCGGCAACCACTACGGCCCGCCGTACGGGACGGCGGAGGAGCTGGCCGCGGCCGCGGCGGCGGGCACGCCCGTCGTCTACCTGCTCACCGCTCCGCTCATGCACGGAGCGGCCGCCTACACGCTGTTGAGCGCGCTGCTGGCCGGCTCGACGACGGTCCTGCTGCGGCGGTTCGACCCGGTCGAGACGCTGCGGCTGATCGAACGCGAGCACGCCGTGATCGTCACCGTGGTCGGCGACGCCATCGCCCGCCCGCTGCTCGACGCGATCCGCGAGCACGGCGCGGGCTACGACCTGAGCTCGATGAAGGTGCTCGGCTCGGGCGGGGCGCTGCTGTCGCGCAGCGTGCGCGAGGAGGCCGCGTCGCTGATCCCCGGCCTCTACGTCAACGACGGCTTCGGCTCGTCGGAGTCCGGCGTGGACGGCACGATCGGGATCGGCCCCGACGGGCTGATGCGGCTGGCCGCCGGCCCCCGGATCAAGGTGGTCGACGAGGACTTCCGGCCGATCGAGCCCGGCTCCGGCCGGCTGGGGTACGTCGCGCGGACCGGGCACGTCCCGCTGCGTTACCACAACGACCCGGACAAGAGCGCGACGACGTTCCCGGTCGTCGACGGGGTCCGCTGGGCGGTGCTCGGCGACATGGCCCGGGTCGAGGAGGACGGCACGATCGTGCTGCTCGGCCGTGGCTCGGGCTGCATCAACACCGGCGGGGAGAAGGTCTTCCCCGAGGAGGTCGAGCAGGCGCTGAAGTCCCACCCGGCGGTCATGGACGCGCTGGTCGCGGGCGTGCCCGACGAGCGGTTCGGCGAGCGGGTCGCCGCCGTGGTGGAGCTGCGCCCGGGCGCGGCGGCCGGCGCGGAGGAACTGCGCGCGCACTGCCGCGCCCAGATCGCGGGCTACAAGGTGCCCGCCTCGATCGTCGTCGCCGACACCGTCGAGCGCTCGCCCAGCGGCAAGGCGGACTACCGGTGGGCCAGGAACGTTCTGTCAACGCAAACCAGGAGGAACGATGGCTGAGACCGTCACTGGGGCCGTCATCGTCGACGCGGTGCGCACACCGGTCGGCAAGCGCTACGGCGTACTGGCCGGGCTGCACCCGGCCGAGCTGCTCGGCGCGGTGCACCGGGCCCTGATCGAGCGCAACGGCCTCGCCGCCGACGCGGTCGCGCAGGTCATCGGCGGCTGCGTCACCCAGGCCGGGGAGCAGGCCAACAACGTCACCCGCCAGGCCTGGCTGCACGCGGGCCTGCCGTACACCACGGCCTGCACGTCGATCGACTGCGCCTGCGGCTCAGGCCAGCAGGCCGTTCACCTGGTCGCCGGGCTGATCGCGGCCGGCGCGATCGACATCGGCATCGGCTGCGGGGTCGAGTCGATGAGCCGGGTCTTCCTCGGCGCCGCGGTCACCCCGGACGCCGGCAGCCCGTTCCCGGCGTCCTGGTCCCTGGACATGCCCGACCAGTTCACCGCGGCCGAGCGGATCGCGCAGCGGCGCGGCATCACCCGTGCGGACGCCGACGCGCTCGGCCTGCGTTCCCAGCGGCGCGCCGCGCGGGCGTGGGCGGAAAGCAGGTTCGACGGCCAGGTCCTCGAGGTCGAGGCGCCGGTGATGGGACCCGGGGGACCGACGGGGGAGACCGCCGTCGTCAGCAGGGACCAGGGGTTGCGCGACACCAGCATGGAGGCGCTGGGGAGGTTGCAGCCGGTGATGCCGGGCGGCATCCACACCGCGGGCAACTCCTCGCAGATCAGCGACGGCGCGGCCGGCGTGCTGCTGATGAGCGCGGACCGGGCGCGCGATCTCGGTCTGCGGCCGCGGGCGCGCATCGTCGCCTCCGGCATGGTCGGCTCCGACCCCTACTACCACCTCGACGGGCCGATCGACGCGACCCGGCACGTGCTGGACAAGGCGGGCATGAAGCTGTCCGACGTCGACCTCGTCGAGATCAACGAGGCGTTCGCCTCGGTCGTGCTCTCCTGGGCGCGGGTGCTCGACGCCGACATGGACAAGGTCAACGTGAACGGCGGCGCGATCGCGCTCGGGCACGCGGTCGGCTCGACCGGCTCCCGCCTGATCACCCAGGCGCTGTGCGAACTGGAGCGCACCGGAGGCTCGACCGCCCTCGTCACCATGTGCGCGGGCGGTGCCCACGCCACGGCCACGATCATCGAACGGATCTGAATCACATGTCGATCGGACTGACCGACGAGCAGCGCGACCTGCGCGACGCCGTACGCGCCTTCGCGTCCCGGCACGTGACGCCGGCCGTGGTGCGGCAGGCGGTGGACGCCGAGCACGAGGAGCTGCCGAAGTTCTGGCCGCTGCTGGCCGAGCAGGGCCTCCTCGGGCTGCACCTGCCCGAGGAGGCGGGCGGCGCGGGCTCCGGGCTGCTCGAACTCGCCGTCGTGCTGGAGGAGCTGGGCCGGGCGATGGTCCCGGGACCGTTCCTGCCCACGGCTCTCGCCGGCGCGGTGCTGCACCGCGCCGGGCACGGCGCCGTGCTGGAAGGTCTGGCGAACGGCACGACGGTCGGCGCGGTCGGCCTGCGGCCGGGCGGGCTCACGCTCACCCGCGGCGCGGACGGAAGCGCCACGGTCTCCGGCGTGTCCGAGCCGGTCCTCGGCGGCCACGTCGCCGACGTGTTCGTGCTGCCCGCGGCCGACGGGACCGGCACGGCCTGGGTCGTGCTGCCGCGCGCGGCCGTGACGACCGAGGACCTGCCCGGCCACGACCTGACCCGCCGCCCGTCGCGGGTCCGGGCGGACGGAGTCGCCGTTCCCGCCGCCGACGTGCTGGACGGCCTCGCCGACGGCGTGGTGCTCGACCTGGCCGCCGCGCTGTTCGCGGCCGAGGCGTCCGGCCTGGCCGACTGGGCGACCGCCACCGCCGCCGAGTACGCCAAGGTGCGCCACCAGTTCGGCCGTCCGATCGGCCAGTTCCAGGGCGTCAAGCACCGCTGTGCCCGCATGCTGACCCGGGCCGAGCAGGCCAGGGTGTGCGCCTGGGACGCGGCGCGGGCCCTCGACGAGGCCGGCGCTCACGGCGAGGCGGCGCTCGCGGCGGCGGTGGCCGGGGCGACCAGCCCGGAGGCGGCCTTCTCCGTCACCAAGGACTGCATCCAGACACTGGGCGGCATCGGCTTCACCTGGGAGCACGACGCCGGCCTGTACCTGCGCCGGGCGCAGACGCTCCGCATCACTTTGGGCTCCACCTCGTGGTGGCGCCGCAGGGTGGCCCGGCTCACCCTCGAAGGCGTGCGCCGCGAGCTCGGCGTCGAGCTGCCGCCGGAGGCCGGGCGGATCCGCGCGGAGGTGCGCGCGGAGCTGCGGCCCGCGCTCGACCTCGACGGCCGGGACCGGCTGCGGTACCTGGCCGAGTACGGCTACACCGCGCCGCACCTGCCCGCACCCTGGGGCAAGGGCGCCGACGCGGTCACGCAGCTCGTCATCGCCGAGGAGATGCGAGCCGGCGGGCTCCGCGCCGCCGACATGGTGATCGGCGCCTGGGTGGTGCCGACCCTGATCGCGCACGGCGGCCCCGAGCAGCAGGGCCGGTTCCTGCCCCAGACGCTGCGCGGCGACCTGGTGTGGTGCCAGCTGTTCAGCGAGCCCGGCGCGGGCTCCGACCTCGCCGCGCTGAGCACCCGGGCCGAGAAGGTCGAGGGCGGCTGGAAGATCAGCGGCCAGAAGGTCTGGACGTCGATGGCCCGCGAGGCGCAGTGGGGCATCCTGCTCGCCCGCACCGACCCGGACGCCCCCAAGCACAAGGGCCTGTCGTACTTCCTGCTCGACATGTCCAGTCCCGGCATCGACATCCGGCCGCTGCGCGAGCTGACCGGCGAGGCGCTGTTCAACGAGGTCTTCCTCGACGACGTGTTCGTCCCCGACGAGATGCTCGTCGCCCGGCCCGGGGACGGCTGGAAGCTGGCCCGTACGACGCTGGCCAACGAGCGGGTGTCGCTGTCGCACGACTCCTCGCTCGGCAGCGGCGGCGAGGCGCTGCTCGACCTCGCCGCGGCACGCCCGGGTGAGATGGACGACGAGCGGCTGACCCGGCTCGGCGGCATCCTCTGCGACGCCCAGTCCGGCGCACTGTTCGCGCTGCGGACCACGCTGCGGTCGCTGACGGGGCAGCAGCCCGGCGCGGAGTCCAGCGTCGCCAAGCTGATCGGGGTCGAGCACGTCCAGGAGGTCTGGGAGACCGCGATGGACTGGGTCGGCCCGGAGTCGCTGACCGGCGAGGGCATGGACCGGTGGTCCGACCCCACGCTGCGCTTCCTCAGCTCCCGCTGCATGTCCATCGCCGGAGGCACCACCGACGTGCAGCTCAACATCATCGGGGAGCGCCTGCTCGGCCTGCCCCGCGACCCGGAGGTGCGGGCATGAGCAGGGCGTTCGCCGCGGGCGCCGGCATATGCGCACGCGGCCCTGCCGAAGGCCGCCGAGACGACGAGGAGGACTGAGCCATGCCGATCGACGTCGACAAGGCGCTGGGGGCGCCGCCGGCGACCCGGGAGATCGCCTGGACCGGCAGGGACGTGCTGCTCTACCACCTCAGCCTGGGCGCGGGGGCGGACGCCGCCTCCGACCCCGAGCTGTCCTACACCTACGAGCGCGGGCTGCGCGTGCTGCCCACCTTCGCCATGGTCGCCGGGCAGGGCGTCTCCTCCGGCGACCGGCCGCCGACGGCGATGAGCATGCCCGGCATCGACATCGACCTGCGCCGGATCCTGCACGCGGGGCAGGCGCTCACCGTGCACCGGCCGCTGCCCGCCGCCGGGCGGGCCGTCGTGTCCTCCCGCGTCGCGAACGTCTGGGACAAGGGCAAGGCCGCGGTGATCGAGATGGAGCAGTCCGCGACGGACGGCGAGGGCGTCCCGCTGTGGACCACGACCATGCGGATCTGGGCGCGTGGCGAGGGCGGCTTCGGCGGCGAGCCGGGGCCGGAGACCCCCTGGTCGGAGCCGGACCGCGCGCCCGACTTCGTGCTCGACTCGCCGACCACCCCCGGGCAGGCGCTGCTGTACCGGCTCAACGGCGACCTCAACCCGCTGCACGCCGATCCCGGGTTCGCGCGGGCGGCCGGCTTCGACCGACCGATCCTGCACGGCCTCGCGTCGTACGGCGTCGTGGCCAAGGCGATCGTGGACGGCGTACTCGGGGGCGAGGTGACCGGGCTGACCGGGCTGTCGGTACGCTTCGCCGGGGTGCTGTTCCCCGGTGAGACGATCAGGACCAGCGTGTGGCGTGAGGGCGACCGGCTGGTGTTCCGGTCCACCTGCCCGGAGCGCGGCGACGCGGCCGTGCTCACCCACGCGACAGCGGAGACTTCATGACGGAGACGCGGATCGACCGGACCGAGCTGACGGCGACCCCGAACAACGAGGGCGTGGACGCGGCGGTCGCCGCGGCCCGCCGCGTGATCGACGCGCTGCTGCACTCCGGTGACATGTCGGCGGTCGAGATGACCCAGGTCGCCGAGCAGCTGAACGCCGTGGCCGACCACCTGCAGGCGCACGCCCCCACGGTGGGCGAGCGCATGGTCGACATGTGGCGGGGGGAGGGCGTGACCCGGCACGACCCGGTGACGGGACCGGAGAACGCGATCGCCCCGCCGCTGCGCCTGTACGGCAAGGACGACGGCTCCATCGAGGGCACGGTCGTGCTGGGCATGGCGTACCAGGGACCTCCCGGCTGCGTGCACGGCGGCGTGTCGGCGCTGCTGCTCGACCACACGCTGGGCGTCGCGAACGCCTGGGCGGGGACCTCGGGGATGACGGGCACGCTGACGCTGCGCTACCACCGGGTCACCCCGCTGTTCGAGCCGCTGACCGTGACCGGACGGCAGACCTCCGTGGACGGGCGCAAGATCCACACCACGGGGTCGATCAGCGCGGGCGGGCAGGTGTGCGTCAGCGCCGAGGGCCTGTTCATCGACAAGCAGCTCGACCGGCCCCGCTGACCGCCCCTCGTCGGGAAACGCTCTCTCGCACGGCTTCGGCTCCTCCTGGCGTCAGATAGGCGTCAGAAAGTATTGACGAGCGGTCAGTTAACAGTAAAGTTACTTTCCTGAGAGCGCTCTCAAGGCTTGTCTCCGAACCCCCCAGAGGAGCCGAGAGATGCACATGTCCTTACGGCGATGGCGGCGGGCTCTGCTCGCCGTCGTCCTGCTGACCCAGGCGGTGGTCCTCGCCGCCGGGCAGCGGGCGGCGGACGCCGCCGTCACGCGGTTGCCATTCACGATCACCAACAACTCCGGCCGGAGCGACGCGACGTACGTCTACGTCGTCGCCCGCAACTCGGTCACCGGCCAGCAGGGATACGTGGACGCCTCGGGCACGTGGCGCGCGTACTCCTTCCCCTCGTCGATCCCCAACGGGCCGGTCCCCGCGCCGGACATCTCGATCCCCGGGCCTGGCAACGGCGCCGGCACGACCATCACGCTGCCGCCGAACCTGTCGGGCGGCCGCGTCTATGTGGCCATGGGCGCGAAGCTGCGGTTCTTCCTCACCACGAACGGACTGGTCGAGCCCGCGCCCTGGGTCGACAGCGACCCGAACGCCGGCATCCTCTACGACTGGACGGAGTTCGCCCGGACGAGCAACGGCGGCACGGGCATCTTCATCAACTCGACCACGGTCGACATGTTCAGCATCCCGGTGACGGTCAGCGTCACCGACGCCTCGGGCGCCACCCAGACGCAGGGCATCGCCGGCAACCGCGCCGGCATACTCGGCGCGTTCGCCGGTCTGGGGTCGCCGTGGTCGGCCCTGACGACGACGAGGTCGTCCGACGGCCTTCCGCTGCGCGTGCTCGCGCCCGTGCACGCCATCGCCAAGGGCCTGTTCCCCTCGACGTACCTCGACTCCTACGTGAACGGCGTGTGGTCGTACTACGCCACGCACCCGCTGACCGTGCAGACGTCGCTGGGCACCTTCACCGGCACGACCAGCGGCACGAACTGGACGTTCAGGAACGCGTCCGGCGCCGTCATCGGCACGCTCACCAGACCGGCCACGAGCGACGTCTTCGCGTGCTCCGGCGGCATGCAACCGCCGAACCAGCCCGACCAGGCGGCCATCCTGGCGGTCGGCGCGCGGGTGTGCGCCGCGCTCAACCGCGCGACGCTCTCGACGGCCGGCCGGGTCATGTACGACACCCAGCCGACGACGGACGCGACGAGGTTCTACGGGCAGTCCGCGTCGAACCTGTTCAGCAAGACGATCCACGCCAACTCGCTGAACGGCCTGGCCTACGGCTTCTCCTACGACGACGTCGGCGGGTTCGCCCCGACGATCGACCAGCCGAACCCGTCGTCGGCCGGCATGACGATCGGGAGCTTCGGCACCGGCGGGGGCACGGGCGGCCCGGGCGGCGCGAACATCATCGGCCCCGGCGGCAAGTGCGTCGACGTGGCGGGCGACGACACGGGCGGCAACGGCACGGCGGTGCAGCTGTGGGACTGCCAGTCCTACGCCAAGGACCAGTTCTGGACCTGGAGCGGGCAGACGCTGCGCACCCTCGGCCGCTGCCTCGACGTGCAGTCCGGCGGCACCGCCAACGGCACCCCGTTGCAGCTCTACGACTGCAACAACACCGGCGCGCAGAACTGGGTGCGGCAGTCCGACGGGTCGATCCGCAATCCCCAGTCGGGCCGGTGCGTCGACTCGCCCGGCGGCGCGACCGGCAACGGCACCCGCCTGCAGATCTACGACTGCAACGGCACCGCCGCCCAGCGCTTCGTCATGCGGTGACCCCGCTGAGGTGACAGCCCGGCCCGGTGGCGCGTCCGCCGCCGGGCCGGAGCGCGCCCGCCTCACGGCTCAGGTGTCGGCGATGCCGAGCTCGCGCTTGACCGCCTGGCGGAGCACCTTGCCGGTGGCGTTGCGGGGCAGCGCCTCGGTCGTGATCCGCCACCGCGACGGCACCTTGAAGTAGGCGAGCCGGTCCCGCAGATACGCCCGCAGGTCGTCCTCGCCCACGTCCTGCCCGGCCGCCGTGACGACCACGGCCACGACCTCCTGGCCGAGGTCGAGGTGCGGGGCGCCGAGCACGACGCACTCCACCACCGCCGGGTGCTCGGCCAGCGCGTTCTCGATCTCGGCGGGGTAGACGTTCTCCCCGCCCCGGATGATCAGATCGGAGCGGCGGGTGCTCAGGCGCAGCCGCCCGTCCTCGATCACGCCGATGTCGCCGGTGTGCAGCCACCGGTCCTCCCGGATGGCCTGCGCGGTCGCCTCGGGATCACGCCAGTAGCCGAGCATGTTGAACGGGCTGCGGACGCAGACCTCGCCCTCCTCGCCCTCCGGCAGCGCCTTGCCCTCGGGGTCGCGGATCTCCAGCCGCACGGTCGCGATCGGCCGGCCCAGCGTGCCGGGCGCCTCCCGCAGGTCCATCGGGGTGGCGACCGCGATCGCGGTGGACGACTCGGTCAGGCCGTAGCTGTCCACCAGGGACTGCCGGGCGACCGGGAACGCCTGGCGCAGCCGCTCCTTGAACGCGGGGGAGGACGGCGCCGAGGCCAGCGCGAAGGCGGTCAGCGACGACAGGTCGTAGCCCGACAGGTCGCCGTGCTCGATCAGCCGGTTGGCCATCGTCGGCACCGCGCCCCAGTTGGTGACACGCTCCCGCTCGATGAGCCGCAGCACCCGGTCGACGTCGAACGAACCCAGGTGCATCACGACGGCGCTGCCGGTCGCGAGGCGGGGCACCGCGAGGTTGTGCAGGCTCGCGATGTGGAACAACGGCAGCGCCAGCAGGTAGCGCCGGTCCGCGGGGTCCGTGGGGTCGCCGAACGCCTGGCCGAGCGCGTCGTTCATCCGGTGGTACTCGACGACCGACGTGAGGTTGCGGTGCGTGTGGACCGCGCCCTTGGGACGGCCCGAGGTGCCGCTCGTGTAGATGATGACCGCGGGGTCGTCCTCGGCGGCGGCGTGCGGGGACAGCGGAGCGCCCGCGTACCGCTCGACCAGCCGTGGGAGGTCCTCCTCCATGGTCAGGACCGTCGTCCCCGCCGGGGCGAGCGCGGCCCGCTTGGCATCGGCGATCAGCACCTTCGGCTCGGTGTGGCCGAGGGCGTACTCGACCTCCCCGCGTGACCACCAGGCGTTGTACGCGACCGCGATCGCTCCGGCGGCCACCGCCGCCCAGAACGAGACGATCCAGCCCGGGTGGTTGGCGGCGTTGATCGCGACCCGGTCGCCGGGGCGCACGCCGTGCTCCTCGCGCAGCGCGGCGGCGAGCGCGGCCACCCGGCGCGCGTGCCCGGCGAAGCTCAGCCGCTCGTCCGCCGTCACGATGTAGTCGCGGTCGCCGTACGCGGCGGAGGCGGTGAGCACCTCGCCGAGGTTGCGGCACCGGTTCTTGAAGACCGTCATGCGCGTGCCGAGGACCTCCTCCTCCGCGAGCTCGAACGCCCCTCCGGGGCCGGTGAGCCCGGCCGGCACCGCCGCCGCCGCGAGCCTCGGATCTGTCGACATGCCTATCAGCTCCCCTTCACAGGCCGGGATGCACCGCGAGCCGGCATCAGTCCGTGGCGGAAATTGTGAGTAAAGGCCGGGCGCGGCACGCCGGGACTCCCGGTCACCGGGACGCGCGACCGTCGTTCTGCGGCGCGGGGCGACCCTCCGCCGCCGTCGCCCCCGGCGGCACCCGTCATCCGAGCAGCTCGACCGCCTGCGCGAACTGGTCCACCGGCCGCCAGAACGGCAGCCGGAGCCGGGAACGCTGCGCGTTCGCCGGGGAGAAGGCCGGGCCTGCGGTGACCAGCACGCCTTTTTCGCGGGCGCGTCCGGCCAGGGCGACGGCGTCGGTTCCGGTGTCGACCCACAGCGCCGTGCCGCCGTGCGGCGGCGTCCACCGCCACTCCGGGCGGAGTCCGGCCAGGACCGCCGCC
The DNA here is from genome assembly GCF_039649665.1 of Microbispora sp. ZYX-F-249. NCBI lineage: Bacteria > Bacillati > Actinomycetota > Actinomycetes > Streptosporangiales > Streptosporangiaceae > Microbispora > Microbispora maris. The sequence goes on from NZ_JBDJAW010000020.1 coordinate 54,672, forward strand.
GCGTCGGCGAGATGGGCCCGCAGCCGCCGGGTGCGCTCCCGCCGGGCCAGGTCCGCCCGCGTCAGGAGCTCGGCGGTCACCATCTGGTCGATCACCGGAGCGGCCAGGTCCAGCGCCGCCTTGGCCTGCGTCAACCGCGTGATCACCGGACGTTCCGCGCGGATCCACCCGACCCGCAACCCGCCCCAGAGCAGTTTGGAGGCGGTGCCGATCCGGATCACCAGGCCGGGGTTCGCGGGTTCGGGCAGCGGCGGCCGCACCCCGCGGTCGTCCAGGACGAGGTCGGCGCAGGACCGGTCCTCGATCGTCAGCACGCCGTGCCTGCCGGCGATCCCGCTGAGCCGTTCCCGCCCGGCCGCCGGCAGGCTGATCCCCGTGGGGTTGTGCGCCGCGGGCTGGCAGTAGAGCAGGGCGGCCCGATGGGCGACCCGGTCGAGGTGATCGAGGTCGAGGCCGTCCTCCCGTACGGGCACCCCCGTCAGCCGCGCCCCGGCCGTACGGAACGCCTCGATCGCACCCCGGTATCCCGGCTCCTCGACCAGGACCTCGTCTCCCGGCGCGACCAGGGACGACGCGCACAGCCAGACGGCCTGCTGGGAGCCGGATGTGACGAGGATCTGATCCGGCTCCGTCGGCAGCCCCTGCGTGGAGTACTGCTCGGCCACGACCGTGCGGAGACGGGGCAGCCCCGCGGCGTAGTAGCCGTCATCGGCGAGATAGACGTCGAGCTCGCGCAGGTCGACCGCCGACACGGCGTCCCGCACCAGCGACAGGGCGGGCAGGGCACCGCTGGACAGGTCCAGCTCGACGAGGCGGCGGGCGCGGCCGAAGGACGCCAGCCGTCCCTCGACCACATGATCCCCTCCCGCACTCGCACGCGCACCCCGGCCGCGCCGCACGCGCGACCCGGACCCCTGCCGGGACGTCAGCCGCCCCCGCGCGGCCAGCTCCGCGTACGCCTCGGCGACGGTCGAGCGGGACACTCCGAGCGCGGCGGCCAGCGCGCGTTGCGGCGGCAGCGCGGCGCCCTCGACCAGCACGTTCCCGGCGATCAGCTCGTGCAGCGCGTCGGCGAGCGCGTGCGGCAGCGGCACGTCCTCCGCCCGCCACCCGCCGATCAGGCGGGCCAGCGCGGCGCTGTCGACGTGTTCCGCGCGTGCCATCCCACCCACCCCCGACTGTGTACGAGTAGACCAATTCTGCGTGATTGGCCTGGCCGATCCGGCCACGGCCGGACATCGTCGACCGTACGCGCAGGTCGACGACGACAGGAGGTCGCGGTGGCGACGGTAGTGCTGCTGGGAACACTGGACACCAAGGCCGAGGAGTACCGCTGGGTCCGCGACCGGCTGCGCGAGGCGGGCTGCGACGTGATCCTGGTCAACGTCGGCACCTTCGCCCACGGGGCGGAACTCGCCGACATCGGCGCGGACGAGGTGGCCCGGGCGGCGGGCGCCGAGCTCGACCGGCTCCGTGACGCCCGCGACCGCGGCGCCGCGATGGACGCGATGGGGACCGGCGCCGCCGTGATCGTCCGGCGGCTGTTCGACGAGGGACGCCTCGACGGCCTGCTCGCGATCGGCGGCTCCGGCGGCTCGTCCGTCGCCGCCCGCGCGCTTCAGTCCCTTCCCGTCGGCGTGCCCAAGCTGCTGGTCTCGACCATGGCCTCGGGCGATGTCCGCCCCTACGTCGGGGACGCCGACGTCACCCTCATGTACTCCGTCGTGGACATCTCCGGCATCAACCGGCTCTCGCGGGCGGTTCTCGGCAACGCCGCCGCCGCAGTGGCCGGCATGGCCCTGCGGCACGCGAGGGCCCGCGAGGAGACCGGCACGAAGAGCGGCACGAAGAGCGGCACGGAGAGCGGCACGGAGAGCGGCGACGAGCGGAAGCTGATCGGGGCCACGATGTTCGGGCTCACCACGCCCGCCGTCGACGAGGCCCGCGACCACCTGACCGGCCTCGGCTACGAGGTGCTGGTCTTCCACGCCACGGGGTCCGGCGGGCGGGCCATGGAGGCCCTCGCCGCCTCCGGCATGCTCGACGGCGTCCTCGACCTGACCACCACCGAGCTGGCCGACGACCTCGTCGGCGGGGTCCTCACCGCCGGCCCCGACCGGCTGGAGGCGGCCGGGCGGGCCGGCATCCCGCAGGTGGTCAGCGTCGGTGCGCTCGACATGGTCAACTTCGGGCCCCGGGACACGGTCCCGGACAGGTTCGCGGACCGGAAGTTCCTGGTGCACAACCCCACGGTCACCCTCATGCGGACGACCCGCGAGGAGATGGCGGCGCTGGGGGCCAGGATCGGCGGCAAGCTCAGCCGCGCCACCGGGCCCGTGGAGGTCTACCTGCCGACGAAGGGCGTCTCCGGGATCGACGTCGAAGGCGGGCCCTTCGCCGACCCCGACGCCGACGCCGCCTGCTTCAGCGCGCTGCGGGACGCCCTGAAGGACACCGGCGTCCCCGTCCACGACGTGGACGCCGCGATCAACGATCCCGGCTTCGGCCGTGCCGCGGCCGAAGCCCTGCACCGTCTCATCAGCGCACGCCGGACTGGAGATTGACATGAACCGCGAGACAGCTCTCGAACGCCTGCGCGCCGCCGCCGAGGCCGGCCGGCCCATCATCGGAGCGGGCGCCGGCACCGGCCTTTCGGCCAAGGCCGCCGAGGCCGGCGGCGTCGACCTGCTGATCATCTACAACTCGGGCCGCTACCGCATGGCCGGCCGGGGGTCGCTCGCCGGATTGCTCCCGTACGGCGACGCCAACGCGATCGTCGTCGACATGGCCAGGGAAGTCCTCCCGGTCGTGCGCGACACCCCCGTGCTGGCCGGGGTCTGCGGCACCGACCCCTTCCGCCTCATGGGTCCCTTCCTCGACGAGCTGAAGGCGATGGGCTTCGCCGGCGTGCAGAACTTCCCCACCGTGGGCCTGTACGACGGCAAGTTCCGGCAGAACCTCGAGGAGACCGGGATGGGATACGGGCTCGAGGTGGACATGATCCGCGAAGCGCGCCGCCGCGATCTGCTCACCGCCCCCTACGTCTTCGACGCCGGCCAGGCCGCGGCGATGGCCGAAGCCGGAGCCGACGTCCTCGTGCCCCACGTCGGGCTGACCACGAGCGGCAGCATCGGCGCGGAGACCGCCCTCACGCTCGACGAGGCCGCCGCCGCCGTGCAGGAGATGCGCGACGCCGCCGTCGCGGTGAACCCGGGCATCATCGTCCTGTGCCACGGCGGCCCCATCGCCGAACCGGACGACGCGCAGTTCGTCCTCGACCACACGGACGGGATCGCCGGCTTCTTCGGGGCCTCGTCCATGGAACGTCTCCCCACGGAGAAGGCGATCGCCGCCCAGGCGACCCGGTTCAAGAGCCTCCGCCTCGGCAGGTGAGACCAGCCACGAGAAGGGCCGTACGCGGCCGGGTGTCATGCCCGGTCCGTACGGCCTTCTTCGGTTCGGGGCCCGGCAGCCCCGCTTGACGCATACATGATCTCCCGTGCGGGCCGCCACCCGGAAGCGGTCGCAGTAGCGCACCACGCCGACACGTGGACACTCGGCTGTCCCACATAATCCGGCGCCGGCCTGCGCGGTGGCGCGCTTCCCGGTGACCGGGATCGGCGCACGCCGGAGCCGCGCGGCGGTGAAGCCTGGTTCCCGGTGAGCGGGACTGCCCACTTTCGGTGTGCCGCGTCACAGCACTATTTCGGCCCAACACACGGCGGAACGGAAGACGCATGGGAAGCCTGGACGGAAAAGTCGCGATTGTTACGGGAGCCGGTCAGGGCGTCGGCCAGGGCATCGCGCTGGCCCTCGCCACCGAAGGCGCGTCCGTGGCGGTGCTCGGCCGCACGGTGGCGAAGCTGGAAACCACCTGCGAGCTGATCCGGGAGCGCGGCGGGACGGCGGAGCCGTTCGCGTGCGACGTGACCGAGACCGAGACGATCCCCGCGGTGGTCGAGGCCGTCGTGACCCGGTTCGGCGGCGTGGACATCCTCGTCAACAACGCCTACACCGGCGCGTACGGCACGCTCCTGTCGATGAGCGACGCGGCCTTCCAGAAGGGCTTCCGCAGCGGCCCGTTCGCCGCCTTCGCGTTCATGAAGGCCTGTCACCCCCACATGAAGGCGCGCGGGGGCGGCAGCATCGTCAACCTCGTCACCTCGGCCATGGTCCGCTGGGACCCCTCCACGTACGGCGCGTACGCCGCGGCCAAGCAGGCGCTGCGCTCGCTGACCCGCACGGCGGCGGCCGAGTGGGGGCCCGACGGCATCCGCGCCAACAACATCGCCCCGCACGCCCTGTCCCCGGGCCTGAAGCGGTGGACGGAGGCGTTCCCCGAGGAGGCGGAGGAGTTCCGCACGACCATTCCCCTCGGCTACATCGGCGACTGCGAGCAGGACATCGGGCGCGCCGTCGTCGCACTCGTGGGCCCGGACATGCGCTACCTGACCGGCGCGACCGTGCCCCTCGACGGCGGGCAGGCCTACTTCGGCTGAGCCGCCGCACCCCCCGCACCACCTGCCGCCGTCTGGCGGTCAGCGAAAGGAGAACCACCGGATGAACGGCAAGGCGATCGGCCGCGTGGCGGCCGGTGCCCTGGCCCTCGCGATGCTGGCGGGCTGCGCCGGCGAGCGCGGCGGCTCGGCGGCGGTGCCGGCGAGCGGCGGCGACGCGCAGTCGCCGGCCGCCGCGGGCGGTCAGGGTCAGGAGACGTTCGGCACCCTGGCCTCGCCCTGCGGGCCCGGTGACGCCAAGGGCGCCACCGACCAGGGCGTCACCGACACCACCATCGCCATCGGCTACGGCGACGACCGCGGCTTCACCAAGGCGCCGGGCCTGTCCAAGGAGATGGGCGACGCGGTGAGCGCCATGATCAAGTGGTGCAACGCGCAGGGCGGCGTCAACGGCCGCCAGATCGTGGGCCACCAGTACGACGCGGCCTACATGCAGGCGGCCACCGTCATGCAGAAGGCGTGCACGCAGGACTTCATGCTCGTCGGTGAGGGCTTCGCGATGGACGAGTCCGCCGAGCAGTACCGCGTCGCGTGCAAGCTGCCGGTGGTCGCCGGCTACACCGTCGGCCCGAACGCCGCGATGGGCCCGATGAAGTTCGAGGCCGTGCCGTACCCGGTGGACTACTACAACGCCGCGCCGCTGAAGCTGGCCGCCAAGACCTTCCCCGAGTTCGCCTCGGCCGTGGACCTGGTCACCTCCACCTCCCCGGCGGTGATGGCGGGCAGCAACAAGATCGCGGCCGCCATGAAGGACATCGGCATCGCGCCGAAGAAGTGCGGCGTGCAGCTCAACGCCGAGGGCGACCCGAGCTACGTGCCGTTCGCGGAGAAGTTCAAGTCGTGCGGCGTCAAGGCGCTGTGGACGTCCAAGTCGCCGGACCCGGCGATGTTCAGCCTGCTCGAGTCGCTGGACCGGGTGGACGCCCATCCGACGCTGGTGTTCGAGGCCACCTGGTACAGCCAGGCCGTCGCGAAGTGGAACACGAGCGGCCAGGGCGACAACATCCACGCCGGCCTGATCTTCCAGCCGTTCGAGAACGCCGACAAGGTGCCGGCCGTCAAGAAGTACCTCGACCTGGTCAACGCCGAGGGCGGCAAGACCGCGCTGCTCGGCATGCAGGCGACCTCCGCCTTCCTGCTGTGGGCCACCGCGGCCAAGGACTGCGGCTCCGAACTCACCCGCCAGTGCATGGTCGACAAGCTGTCGCAGGTCCATGAGTGGACCGGCGGCGGCCTGCACGCCCCGACCGACCCCGGCGCCAACATGCCGTCCGACTGCACCCTCATGGTGAAGCTCACCGGGTCGACCTACAAGCAGGTCGCTCCGGCCACCGTCGGCGAGTTCGAGTGCGACAAGAGCAACCTGCTCAAGACGGACCCGGGAACCTGGGGCACCAAGCTCGACGAGGACCGGGTCGCGACCACCTTCCTCACCTCCGACGTGATCAAGCCGCAGGCCTGATCGCTCCGGCGGCGGGCCGGTCCGCCGGCTCGCCGCCGTCCTCGCCGTCCAGAGCAAGGGCCTCGCATGACGTCGTTCCTGACCTTCACGATCCTCGGGCTGGTCCTCGGCGCGGTCTACGCCGTCGCCGCGTCCGGGCTGGTCCTCACCTACACCACCTCGGGAATCTTCAACTTCGCGCACGGCGCCCAGGCCATGCTGGGCACGTTCCTCTACTGGCAGCTCACCTACGGCTGGGGCTGGCCGGCCTGGCTGTCACTGGTCGTCGTGGTGGGCCTGGCGGGGCCCGCGATGGGGGCCCTGCTCCACACGCTGATCATGAGGGGGCTGCGTGAGACGGCGGACGTGACCAAGATCGTCGTGACCGTCGCCATCCTGCTCGGGATGGTCTACCTCTCCCAATGGGTCTGGCATCCCGAAGAGGCCCGGATCATGGAGATGTTCTTCGGGGCGAACGCGAAGATCGAGTTCGGCGGCGTGGTCGTCCGCGTCCACGAGATCATCTGCCTCGTGGTCGCCGTGGCGGTCGCGATCGGGCTGCGGCTGCTGTTCACCCGCACGCGCGCCGGAGTGGTCATGCGGGGCGCCGTGGACGACCCGGACCTGCTCCGCCTGAACGGCCACGACCCCGACAGGATCGCCATGCTGTCGTGGGCGACGGGCTCGACCCTCGCCGTGCTGGCCGGCATCCTGGTCACCCCGATCGGCGGCGGCGCGCTGGAGGCCAACCAGCTGACGCTGCTGGTCATCGACGCGTTCGCGGCCGCGATGTTCGGCCGGCTGCGCAGCATCCCGCGGACCTTCGCCGGCGCGATGGTGCTCGGCATGACGGCGACGTACGTCATGGCGTACTTCCCCACCGACTGGACGTGGGCCGGCAACTTCCGCGTATCGCTGCCGATGATCATCCTGTTCGTGGTGCTCATCGTGCTGCCCCAGGACCGGCTCCGGGTGGCGGCGGTGCGCACCCGGGAGCGGTACCGGCCACCCACGCCGCGCTCGGCGGCCGTATGGGGTGTCGCGCTCGTGGCCGCGGTCTTCCTGCTCGCGCTGCTCCTGGACGACGCGTCGATCACGACGTTCGCGCTCGGGATGACGTTCGCGATCGTCGCGCTCTCGCTCACCCTGCTCACCGGCTACGCCGGGGAGATCAACCTCGCCCCGCTGTCGTTCGGCGCGGTGGCCACGATCATCGGGTTCCACTTCGGTGTCACCGGCAGCGGATCGGCCTCCCGGCTGACGCTGTGGGGGGTGCTGCTCGCCGTCCTCGTCACCGCCGTGGCCGGCGGTCTGGTCGCGCTGCCGGCGCTGCGGCTGCGCGGACTCTACCTGGCACTCGCCACGATGGCGTTCGGCGTGTTCCTGTCGAACATGGTGCTGCGTGACACCACCGAGCACACGGTCCTCGGCGTGACGTTCTCGATCTTCCCCAACGGCACGCTGATCGTGCCGCCGCTCCGGGTGGGCCCGCTCGACCTGCGCGACCCGCGCACGTCCCTGATGACCGCGACCGTGCTGTTCGCGCTGATCGGGGTCGGCCTGGCCGCGCTGCGCGCCGGCGGGTACGGCCGGCGCCTGGCGGCCATGAAGGACAGCCCGGCGGCGGCCGCCATGCTCGGCCAGAACCTGGTGAAGCTGAAGTTCGGCGTGTTCATGCTGTCGGCGGCCATCGCGGGCCTCGGCGGACTGCTGATGGCGAGCGCCGCCGGCTCGGTCTCGGGCGACAACTTCGCCATCATGGCGAGCCTCGCGCTGGTCATGCTCACGGTCGTCGGCGGAATCGGCTACATCAGCGGCGCGCTGTTCGGCGGCCTGATGTCCGGCGTCGGATTCACGATCATGGTGGGCACGTTCAACGACCTCGCCACCGCACACCCCTCGATGGAGACGATCTACAAGGCGATCGGCCAGCTCCTCGTGGTCGCCACCGCGCTCATCGGCATGGGCGTCGGCAAGAACCCCAGCGGCACCGTCCACGACATCGTGGAGGGCTACCGCGCGCTGCGCGGCGCCAAGGGCCTGCTGGCCGGGGCCGCCGCCGTCGAGACCGCGCTGTACGTCCTGGCGCTGACCGGTGTCGTCGGCAACTGGTGGTTCGCCATCCTGACCGCGTGCCTGGTCATGGCGCTGCCCGTCGCGGGCCGGATGCGGGCGGCCGCGCCCGTCAGGCGGACCCCGCCGGAGCTGGCCGGCGTGGACGAGCCGTACACCGACGAGCTGCGCGAGCGGCTCGACCGTGAGCTGGGGCTGCCCGTCCGCGAGCGCACGGCGAAGGAGGCGAGCGTCCATGCCGTTGCTTGAGACACGCGGCGTCACCGTGCGCTTCGGCGGCAACACCGCGGTCGACGGGGTGAGCATCGGCGTCGAGGCCGGGTGCGTCACCGGTCTGATCGGCCCGAACGGCGCCGGGAAGACCACGCTGTTCAACACGGTCACCGGCCTGCAGCGGCCGGCCGCCGGGCAGGTGCTGCTCCACGGCGCCGACGTCACCCGCCTCGTCCCGGCGAGGCGGGCCCGCCTGGGCCTGGCCCGCACCTTCCAGCGGCTGGAGCTGTTCCTGTCGCTGTCGGTGCGCGACAACGTCAGGGTGGCCGGGGACGTCCTGCGCGCCACCGGGCGCGAGGTCGACGTCGAGAAGGAGACCGACCGCATCCTGGCGCGCACCGGGCTGGAGGACATCGCCCACCTGGAGGTCTCGGCCATCCCGACCGGCCGGGCCCGGGTGGTGGAGGTCGCCAGGGCACTGATGACCGCGCCGCGCGTGCTCCTGCTCGACGAGCCCGCCTCGGGCCAGACCGAGCGGGAGACCGAGGCGTTCGCCGCGCTGCTGACCGGCCTCGCCGCCGAGGGACTGGCGATCTGCCTGGTCGAGCACGACCTGCCGCTGGTCATGCGGCTGTGCACGACGATCCACGTGCTCGACTACGGCAGGCTCATCGCCTCCGGCACCCCGAAGGAGATCCGGGAGTCGCCCGAGGTCGTCGCGGCCTACATCGGCACCGAAGAGGTCAATACCGGGGAGGTCGCGTGAGCGGACAGGAGCCGCTGCTGGAGCTGGCCGGCGCCCGGGCGGCGTACGGGCCGATCCAGGTGCTGCACGGGGTGGACCTGCGGGTCCATCCGGGGTCGGTGGTCGCCCTGCTCGGCCCGAACGGCGGCGGCAAGTCGACCACGATGAAGGTCTGCGCCGGGCTGCTGCCGCTGACCGGCGGCGAGCTGCGGCTGGCCGGGCGGCGGGTCAACGGCATCACCGCCCAGGACGCCGCACGGCTCGGCATCTGCTCGATCCCGGAGGGCAGGGGAGTGTTCGCCAACCTGACCGTGCGGGAGAACCTGTGGGCCGCGACCGGGACCGGGGCGCGCCTGGCGGACCTGGAGGAGGCCGCCTACACCCGCTTCCCGATCCTCGGGGAGCGCCGCCACCAGCTCGCGGGCTCGCTGTCGGGCGGCCAGCAGCAGATGCTCGCGCTGTCGCGCGCGCTCGGCACGGATCCGGTGATCCTGCTGCTCGACGAGCTGTCCATGGGGCTCGCCCCCATGATCGTCACGCAGATGTACGAGACCGTGGCGCAGCTCGTGGCGGAGGGGTTGTCGGTGCTGGTGGCCGAGCAGTTCGCCCGCGCCGTGCTGCCCATCGCCGACACCGCCGCCCTGATGCTGCACGGACGCGTCGTCGCGTCCGGCCGCCCCGGCGACATCGAGGACCAACTCTCAAGCAGCTACCTAGGAGGCTGACCCATGCTGACCGAGGAACGACGCGAGCGGTTCACATCTGACGTGGCGCGGATGAAGCTGAAGACCGACGGGTCGAAGCACGACGGCGCGGTGCGCGTCGCCGGCGTGCTGCTGATGATCGCCGGGGTCGCCGGCGGGCTCGTCGCGTACAACAACTCCCTCACCCAGGACGACCTGCGGGACATCGCCTCCTTCCAGATCCTCGCGACCGCGTGCGCCGCGGTGACCGTGCTCGGCGCCGCGCTGTACCTCGCCGCGGCGGTGGCGCGCGTGCTGCGGCTGTGGCTGCTGCGCCAGCTTCTGGAGGGCCAGGCGCACACGGACCGGATCGCCGCCGCCCTGGAGGGACGCGGCGCCTGACCACCGTGTTCTTCCCGGTCAGCGGGATTCGCCGGATCGCCGGCGGGTCCCGCTGACTAACGTCTGGACAGCTCGAAGACCGGAGTGGAGGATCCCCAATGACTCAGGAAGCGCCCCGGAAAGCGCCCCCGCCCCCGGAGGCCGCGCAGAACGTTCCGGACGTGCTCGCCCCGGCCAAGCTCGGGCCCGTGACCCTGCGCAACCGCATCGTCAAGGCGGCCACCTACGAGGGGCTGAGCCGCAAGAGCCTGGTCACCGACGAGCTCATCGAGTTCCACGTACGGCACGCCCAGGGCGGCGTCGGCATGACGACCGTGGCCTACTGCGCGGTCGCGCCCGAGGGGCGTACCGACCGGCGCCAGATCCAGTGGACCCCCGAGGCCCTGCCCGGCCTGCGCAAGCTCACCGACGCCGTGCACGCGGAGGGCGCCGCGGTCGCCGCGCAGATCGGGCACGCCGGCCCGGTGGCGAACCCCAAGTCGAACGGGCTGCCCGCGCTCGGCCCCACCCGGCACTTCCACGCCACCACGACGAGCATCACCAAGGCCGCGACCCGCGACGACCTGCGGCGCATCGTCGCCGCCCACGCCCACGCCGCGACGATGGCGATCGAGGCGGGCTTCGACGCCGTGGAGATCCACCTCGGGCACAACTACCTCGCCAGCTCCTTCCTCAGCCCGAAGCTGAACCACCGCAAGGACGAGTACGGCGGCAGCCTGGAGAACCGGGCCCGCCTGTCGAGGGACATCGCCCGCGCCGTGCGCGACGCGGTCGGCGACCGGATCGCGATCACCGCGAAGCTCAACATGGACGACGGCGTGCCCGGCGGCTTCTGGCTGGACGAGTCCATCAAGGTCGCCCAGTGGCTGGAGGAGGACGGCTCGCTCGACGCGCTCGAGCTCACGGCCGGCAGCTCGCTGCTCAACCCCATGTACCTGTTCAAGGGCGACGCCCCGCTGCGCGAGTTCGCCGCGGTGATGAAGCAGCCGGTGAAGCTGGGCGTCCGGCTCGTCGGCAAGCACTTCCTGCGCGCCTACCCCTACAAGGACGCCTACCTGCTCGACGACGCCCGGCAGTTCCGCGCCGCGCTCAAGAGCATGCCGCTCATCCTGCTCGGCGGGATCACCAACAAGCAGGTCATGGACCAGGCGATGGCCGAGGGCTTCCAGTTCGTCGCCATGGCCCGGGCGCTGCTGCGCGAGCCGGACCTGATCAACCGGATCAAGGCCGACGAGAGCGTCAGATCGCTGTGCATCCACTGCAACAAGTGCATGACCGCGATCTACGGCGGCACCCATTGCGTGCTTACCGGCCCGATCCCCACACAGCGGAAGGGCTAGCGGTGCGCCGGGAGACCATCGCCGACCTGCTGCTCGACCGTCTGGGCGACGACCACCCCGGCCTGCGCACCCGCGGGCGCACCTGGACCTGGGACGAGGTGGTGCGGGAGAGCGCCGCCCGGGCGGCGCTGGCCCGGAGCCTGCGCCGGGAGGGCCCCTTCCACATCGGCGTGTTGCTCGACAACACCCCCGAGTACGTCTTCTGGCTCGGCGCCGCCGCCCTGGCCGGCGCGACGATCGTCGGGATCAACAGCACCCGCCGCGGCGCCTACCTGGAGCAGGAGGTCAGGCACACCGACCTGCAGCTCGTCGTCACCGACGAGGCCGGCCTGAAGCTGCTCGACGGGCTCGACATCGGCGTCCCGCGCGACCGCTTCCTGCTGGTGGACGGCGGCGACTACGCGGGCACGGTCGCGGCGCACGCCTGCGAGCCGGTCCGCGACCCGCAGATCACCCCGAAGACGCGGATGCTGCTGCTGTTCACCTCGGGCACGACCGGCGCGTCCAAGGCCGCCGTCTGCTCCCAGGGCCGGCTGACCGGGCTCGGCTACGCCAACTGCGAGAAGTACGACGTGCAGCGGCACGACGTCAGCTATTGCTGCATGCCGCTCTTCCACGGCAACGCGCTGATGGCGCTGTGGGCGCCGTCGCTGACCGCCGGGGCGACCGTCGTGCTCGTGCCCAAGTTCTCCGCCTCCGGCTTCCTGCCCGACGTGCGCTTCTACGGCGTCACGTTCTTCACCTACGTCGGCAAGGCCATCGCGTACGTCCTGGCCCAGCCCGAGCGGCCGGACGACGCCGACACCACCCTCGACCACGCCTTCGGCACCGAGGCCTCGCCGGAGGACCAGGCCGAGTTCCTGCGCAGGTTCGGCTGCCGGCTCATCGAGGCGTACGGCTCCAGCGAGGGCGCCGGAATGATCGAACTCGCCCCGGAGGGACCGGCCTCCGCGCTCGGCCGCCCCGCGCGGCCCGGCGTACGGGTGGTCAACCCCGAGACCCGCGAGACCTGCCCGCGCGCCGTGCTCGACGCGCACGGCCGGGTGGCCAACGCCGAGGAGGCCATCGGCGAGATCGTGGACGTCGACGGCGCGGCGAGGTTCGAGGGCTACTACAAGAACGAGGCGGCCGACGCCGAGCGGGTCAGGCACGGCTGGTACTGGACGGGCGACCTCGGCTACGTCGACGAGGACGGCTACCTCTACTTCGCCGGCCGGTCGGGCGACTGGATCCGGGTGGACGGCGAGAACATCTCCGCGCTGCTGACCGAGCGGGTGCTGCGCCGGCACCCGCTGATCGTGGCGGCCGGCGTCTTCGGCGTGCCCGACCCGCGCTCCGGCGACCAGGTCATGGCCGCGATCGAGATCCCCGAGGGCACGTCGTTCGAGGACCTCGGCCTGCCGGAGTTCCTGTCCGCGCAGGAGGACCTCGGCACCAAGGGCGCGCCACGCTACGTGCGGGTCTCCCACGCGCTGCCGGCGACCGGGTCGAACAAGCTGCGCAAGAAGGAGATGCAGATGGACGGCTGGCGGACCGCGGACCGGGTCTACCGCTGGGCCGGCCGGGGCGCACCCGAATACAGCCTCATGACCGAACAGGACAAGGCCGCGCTGCGCGAGGAGTTCGCCGCCAACGGGCGCCTGCGCTTCCTCGGTCAGGCGTGAAGGAGAGCGGACATGGACCTGCGTGAGAGTCCGGAGCAGCGCGAGCTGCGCCGGGAGTTGAGGGAGTATTTCGCGGGCCTGCTGCCCGAGGACGAGCGGCGCCGCGTCGGCGAGGAGGGCGTCGGCGGCGCCCGGTTCCGCGAGGTCGTCAAGCGCCTCGGCGCGGACGGTTGGCTCGGCATCGGCTGGCCGGCCGAGTACGGCGGGCAGGGCCGTTCGATCGAGGACCAGTACGTGTTCTTCGACGAGGTCCAGCGGGCCGGGCTGCCGTTCCCGTTCGTCACCGTCAACACGGTCGGCCCCACGCTGATGAGCCACGGTTCGCCGGAGCAGAAGCAGCGCTACCTGCCCGGCATCCTGTCCGGCGACGTCGTCTTCGCGATCGGCTACACCGAGCCCGGCGCGGGCACCGACCTCGCCTCCCTCACGACCCGGGCGGTACGGGACGGCGACGAGTGGGTGATCGACGGCAGCAAGATCTTCACCAGCGGCGCCAACACGGCCGACTACGTCTGGCTGGCCTGCCGTACGGACCCGGACGCGCCCAAGCACAAGGGCATCACGATCCTGATCGTGCCGACGGACGCGCCCGGCTTCTCCTGGAGCCCCATCCAGGCGGTGGGCGGCATGGTGGTGACCGCCACCTACTACAGCGGCGTACGGGTTCCGGCCGATGCGGTCGTCGGCGAGGTGAACGGCGGCTGGCGGCTCATCACCCACCAGCTCAACCACGAGCGGATCGGCCTGGCCGCGCTCGGCGGCCGGATGATCCAGCTCTGGGAGCAGGTCGTGGACTGGGCGCGGGACAACGGCGCCATCGAGCTGCCGTGGGTCCGGCGGGACCTCGCCCGCACGTACGCGCGGCTGGAGGCGATGCGGCTGATGAACTGGAAGATGACCGACGCGGTCGCGCGTGACGCGCTGTCGGGCGCGGACGCCGGGGCGGCCAAGGTCTACGGCACCGAGACCCACATCGACGTGCAGCGCACGCTGTCGGGCATCATCGGCGCGGGCGGCCGGATCCGCCCCGAGTCGCCGGGCGCCGTGCTCGCCGGGCAGATCGAGCAGCTCTCGCGGCAGGGCATCGTCAACACCTTCGGCGGCGGCGTGAACGAGGTCCTGCGGGACATGGTCGCCACCCAGGGCCTCGGCCTCCCCCGGGCGGGCCGCTGATGACCGCCTACGAGGACTTCGCCGGGCGGGAGATCGTCCCGCTGCGGGAGGGGCCCGACCCGGTGAACGTGCCCATGATCCGGCACTGGGCCGAGGCGATGGGCGACCGCAACCCCGTCTACCTGGACGCCGACGCCGCCCGCGCGACCGGCCGTCCCGGGATCGTCTCGCCCGCGTCGATGACGCAGGCGTGGACGATGCGCGGCTACGCCGCCACCATGGAGGGCTCGAACGTCGGCGCCGGGGCGCAGGAGCTGAACGCGCTGCTGGACAAGGACGGCTACACCTCGGTGGTGGCGACCGACTCGGAGTTCGAGTTCCACCGCGAGCTCGTGGCCGGCGACCGGGTGAGCGTCCGCGAGGTCGTGGAGTCGATCTCCCCGGAGAAGAACACGGCGCTCGGCGCCGGCAGGTTCGTGACCACGGTCCGCACCTACACCGACCAGGACGGCGAGGTCGTCGCCGTGCAGCGCTGGCGTCTGCTGCGCTTCAGGCCGAAGGCCCCCGCCGAAACGGGGGAGCCGAAGGCGCTGCGGCCACGCCCCGCGATCAACCGGGACAACGCGTTCTGGTTCGACGCGGCGCGTGAGCACCGGCTGGTGATCCAGCGGTGCGGCGGCTGTGGCACGCTGCGCCACCCGCCCGGCCCGTGCTGTCCCCACTGCGGTTCGTTCGAGTGGGACGCCGCCGGGGCGTCCGGCCGCGGGCGGGTCTACAGCTTCGTGGTCAACCACCACCCCCGCCACCCGGCGTTCGACTATCCGCTGATCGTCGCGGTCGTGGAGCTCGACGAGGGCACGCGGCTCATCACCAACCTGGTCGGCGTGGAACCCGGAAAGGTCGAGATCGGCATGCCCGTCGTCCTCGACTGGCTGGACGCCGATCCCGACCTGTCACTTCCGGTGTTCCGCCCGCAGGAGAACGACTGATGGACTTCACGCTGGACGAAGAACTCGAAGCGGTCCGCGTCCTGGCGAACGAGATATTCGCCGACCGTGCCACGACCGAGCGCGTACGCGCGGTGGAGGGCTCCCCGGCCCGGCTGGACGAGGAATTGTGGGCGGAGCTGGGCAAGGCCGGCCTGCTCGGCATCGCGCTGCCGGAGGAGGCGGGCGGCGCCGGGCTCGGCCTGGGCGCGCTGTGCGTGCTGCTGGAGGAGCAGGGCCGCCACGTCGCCCCGGTGCCGCTGTGGCCGGCCGCCGTCGGCGCGCTCGCGGTCGCCGCGCACGGCACCCGCGAGCAGCGCGAGAGCCTGCTCCCCGGAGCTGCGGACGGCTCGTCCCGGCTCACCGTGGCGCTGGAGGAGTTCGGCCCGGGCGATCCGGCCGAGCCGGGCTGCGCCGCCCGCCCGGATGGGGACAGCTGGCGGCTGACCGGCGTCAAGGCGGTGGTCCCCTCGCCGTTCGGCGCGGCCCACGTGCTGGTCTCGGCGGCGGCGGCCGGGGCGGGGCCGGGCCTGTTCCTGGTGGGCTCGGACGCGGAGGGCGTCTCCTGGGAGGCCGAGGAGACCACGTCCCACGACCTCGCCGGCACGCTCACCCTGGACGGCGCCCCGGCGGAGGCGGTCGGCACGCCGGGGGACGGCGCCGTCGCGTGGACGATCGAGCGCGCGGCGGTCGCGCTGGCGGCCGTGCAGCTCGGCGTCGCCCAGGGCGCGATCCGGCACGCCGTGACGTACCTGTCCGAGCGCAGGCAGTTCGGCCGTCCGCTCGGCACCTTCCAGGCGGTGCAGCACCAGCTCGCCGACTGCTACATCGACGCCGACGCGATGCGCGTGTGCCTGTGGCAGGCCGTCACCTCCCTCGACGAGGGCCAGGACGCCGCGGCGGCCGTGCTGGTCGCCAAGTGGTGGGCCGGGGACGCCGGGCTGACCGTGGCGCACCGGGTGCAGCACGTCCACGGCGGCATCGGGGTCGACGTCGACTACCCCGTGCACCGCCACTTCCTGTGGGCCAGGCAGATCTCCGGCACGCTGGGCGGGCCGAGCGCCGGCCTCGCCAGGCTCGGCGAGCTCGTCGCCGCCGGAAGGATCGCGTCATGAACGGGCGGACGTACGACGAGGTGAGCCTGGGGGAGGAGCTGCCCGCGCTGCCGATCCCGCTGACCCGCACGCTCATCGTGGCGACCGCGATCGCCAGCCGCGACTACCAGGACGTCCACCACGACCCCGGCCTCGCGGTCGAGCGCGGCTCGAAGGACGTCTTCATGAACATCCTCACCACCAACGGCCTGGTCGACCGCTACGTGACCGAATGGGCGGGCCCGGCCGCCGTCGTCAAGGCGATCAAGATCAGGCTCGGGGTGCCGAACTACCCCGGCGACACGATGACGCTGACCGGCACGGTGACCGCCAAGCACGACGAGGACCGCCGGGTCGAGATCGCCGTACGCGGCGAGAACGGCCTGGGCGCCCACGTCACCGGCATCGCCGTCGTACGGCTCCCGGCGAAGGGCGCGACATGACCAGTCTTTCCGGCGCCGCCGCGATCGCCGGCATCGGCGCCACCGAGTTCTCCAAGGACTCCGGCCGCAGCGAGCTGCGGCTCGCCTGCGAGGCGGTGCTCGCGGCCCTCGCCGACGCGGGGCTGAAGCCGTCCGACGTGGACGGGATGGTGACGTTCACCGCCGACACCAACGCCGAGATCCACGTCGCCCGCAACACGGGCATGGGCGAGCTGACGTTCTTCTCCCGCATCCCGCACGGCGGCGGCGCGGCCTGCGGCACCGTCCAGCAGGCGGCGCTGGCCGTCGCGACCGGCGTCGCCGAGGTGGTCGTCTGCTACCGGGCGTTCAACGAGCGGTCCGGCGTGCGCTACGGCCTGGGCCAGGCCGACCGGCCGATCGAGACGGGCGCCGACAGCGCGGCGTACGCCTGGCTCAACCCGTTCGGCCTGTCGACGCCCGCCCAGTGGGTGGCGATGTTCGCCCGCCGCTACATGCACGAGTACGGCGCGACGAGCGAGGACTTCGGCCGGGTGGCCGTGGTGGACCGCAAGCACGCCGCGACCAACCCGGCGGCCTGGTTCTACCAGCGGCCCATCACGCTGGAGGACCACCAGGCGTCGCGCTGGATCGCCGAGCCGCTGCACCTGCTGGACTGCTGCCAGGAGACCGACGGCGGCCAGGCGCTGGTCGTGGTCTCGGCCGAGCGGGCGCGCGACCTGCCGCACCCGCCCGCCGTCATCCTCGGTGCGGCGCAGGGCTCCGGCGACGATCAGCACATGATGACCAGCTACTACCGTCCCCGCATCACCGGCATCCCCGAGATGGGGCTGGCCGGGCGGCAGCTGTACGCGCAGAGCGGGCTCGGCCCCGCCGACGTGGACGCGGCGATCCTGTACGACCACTTCACGCCGCTGGTGCTGCCGCAGCTGGAGGAGCTGGGCTTCTGCGCCCCCGGCGAGGCCAAGGACTTCATCGCCGAGGGCAACCTGGAGCTCGGCGGGCGGCTGCCCTGCAACACCCACGGAGGCCAGCTCGGCGAGGCGTACCTGCACGGCATGAACGGCATCGCCGAGGCCGTGCGCCTGGTGCGGGGCACCAGCGTCAACCAGCCGGAAGGAGTGCGCAACGTGATCGTGACGGCGGGCACCGGGGTGCCCACCAGCGGCCTCGTCCTCGGGGCGGACCGGTGAACACCGGCGGGACGAACGCCGCCGAGTGGGCCGGCCACGACCTCGGTGAGCGCACGGTCGCCTACGACGAGCGGGAGGTGATCCTCTACGCGCTCGCCGTCGGCGCTCCGGCCGGCGACCTCGACCTCGTCTTCGAGGAGCGGCTGCGAGCGCTGCCGACGTTCGCGCTGACCAAGGCCCAGTGGGCCCCCGACGCGCTCGGCTCGCTCGGCGCGTTCGACACCCGGACCGCCGTGCACGGCTCCCAGCGGCTCGTGGTGCGGGAGCCGCTGCCGCCCGCGGGCGAGCTGACCATGACGGCGCGGGTCGCCCGGGTCTGGGACAAGGGCGGCGCCGCGGTCTTCGAGGTCGAGGTGGACAGCGAGTTCTTCCTCGCCACCTGGTCGCTGTTCGCGCCCGGCTGCGGCGGGTTCGGCGGCGAACGCGGGCCGTCCGCGCCCACGCGGCCGCAGATCGCGCCCGCCCACCAGGTCAGGCTGGACACCTCGCCCAACCAGGCCGCGCTCTACCGCCTGCTCGGCGACCGGCACCACATGCACATCGACCCGGAGGCGGCGAAGGCGGCCGGGATGCCCCGGCCGTTCCTGCACGGCCTGTGCACGCTGGCGGCGGTCACGCTGCCGCTGGCCGACGCCGTGGGCGCGCACCCGGCGGACCTGACCGAGCTGGCGGGCAGGTTCGCCGCCCCGGTCTTCCCCGGCGACCGCCTCGACCTGCGTACGTGGGACGCCGACGGCGCCGTGGTCTTCGAGGCGGCGGTGAACGGCACGCCCGTGCTGACGGGCGGGCGTGCCGTCTTCCGCGAGGCTCAGCCGCGCGTCACCAGGTAGCGGGCCGGCACCTCGCCTCCGCCGTGCACCGGGATGTCCGCCCCGGTCAGGTAGGAGGCGAGGTCGCTCGCCAGGAAGAGGCAGGCGTTCGCCACGTCCCGCGGCACCGCCATGCGGCGCATCGGGATCACCTCGGACAGGGCCGCGCCGCCGTCCTCGCCGTACATGGAGGCGGCGGCCTCGGTCCTGATGAGGCCGGTCGTGATGTGGTTGACCCGCACCTTGGGCGACCATTCCAGCGCCAGCGCCCTGGTGAGCACGAGCAGCCCGGCCTTGGCCGCCGAGTACGCCGCGGTGCCGGGCTGCGGGTCCACACCGGAGACGCTGCCGATGTTGATGATCGAGCCGCCGGTCTCCTGCTCGCGCATGGCGAGGTTGGCCGGCTGGGCCACGTAGAACGGCGCGAGCAGGTTGAGGTCCACGATCCGCTCGACGAACCGCGGCGAGACCGTCGCCGCGTCGGAGTTCGGCGAGCCCCCGGCGTTGTTCACCAGCACGTCCAGACGGCCCAGGTGATCCACGGCCTGCTCCACCAGCCGCGCCGCCTCCCCGGGGTCCCGGATGTCGGCGGCGGCGAAGCGGGCCGTCCTGCCGCCCGCGGCGGGCAGCGTCTCCGGCTCGTTCCGCCCGCACACCACGACCTCGGCGCCCGCGGCGAGGAACGCCTCGGCGATCACGAAGCCGATGCCCTTGGTCCCCCCGGTGACCAGCACCGCCCGGCCGCCGAAATCCATCGTCACGTCCACCGTGTCCTCCCGCCTCTCGATACGACCCAGGGAGGGTACGGCCGCCCGCCCGCCGATGGGGGAGAGGTACCGGCCAGCGGGACCACGGCTGACGGGCCGGGCCGCGACGGCCACCATGACGGTCATGACCGACAACGAGGCGCTGACGATCCCGGGAGTGCTGGAGCGGGCGGCCCGGGACTTTCCGGGCACGGAGGCCGTGGTGGACGGCGCGTCCCGCCTGACCTACGCGGAGCTGCACGCCCGGGTGCGCGAGGCGGCCCGGGGCTTCCTCGCGCTCGGCGTGGAGCCGGGGGAGCGGGTCGCGATCTGGGCGCCCAACAGCACGCGGTGGATCGTGACCGCTCTCGGCGCGCTCTGCGCCGGCGCCGTGGTGGTCCCGATCAACACCAGGTACAAGGGCGAGGAGGCCCGCTGGCTCCTGGCCCGCAGCCGCGCCCGGGTTCTGTTCACCGAGGACGGCTTCCTCGGCAACGGCTACCTCGCCATGCTCGGTGTCACCGCCGCCGGCACGCCGGACCTGCCCGGCCTCGCCACGGTCGTGGCGTACGACGGCCCGCGGCCGGGCGCGACGAGCTGGGCCGACTTCCTCGCGGCGGGCGTGGGCGTGCCGGAGGAGGCGGCCCGGGACCGCGCGGCGGCGGTGCGCCCCGGCGACCTGGCCGACATCCTGTTCACCTCCGGCACCACCGGCAGGTCCAAGGGCGCGATGTGCACCCACCGCCAGAACGTCCGCACCTACCTGGCCTGGAGCGCGCGGACCGGCCTGCGCCACGGCGACCGCTATCTGATCGTCAACCCGATGTTCCACACCTTCGGCTACAAGGCCGGGGTGTTCGCCTGCCTGCTGAAGGCGGCCACGATGGTGCTCCAGCCGGTGTTCGAGCCGGAGGAGACGATGCGGCTCGTCGAGGCCGAGAAGATCACGGTGCTGCCCGGGCCGCCGACCATCTACGTCTCCATGCTCGACGCCCCCGGCCGCTCCCGCCACGACCTGTCGTCGCTGCGGCTCGCGGTGACCGGCGCCTCGGTCGTCCCGGTGGCGCTCGTACGCCGCCTGCGGGCCGAGCTGTTCCCCCAGGTCGTCACCGCGTACGGGCTGACCGAGTCGTGCGGCACGGTGACCGCCTGCTCGGTGGACGACGACGACGTGACCGTGGCCACCACCTCCGGCCGGCCGATCGAGGGCGTGGAGGTGAAGGTGACCGGCCGGGACGGCGCGCCGGTGCCCGTGGGGGAGGACGGCGAGATCCTGGTGCGCGGGCACAACGTCATGGTCGGCTACCTGGACGACGACGAGGCGACCGCGGCGGCGGTCGTGGACGGCTGGCTGGTCACCGGCGACCGCGGCCGCCTCGACGAGCGGGGCTACCTCGCCATCACCGGCCGGTCGAAGGACATGTTCGTGACCGGCGGCTTCAACGTGTACCCGGCGGAGATCGAGCAGGTGCTCGCCGCCCACGAGGACGTCGCCGAGGCCGTGGTGATCGGCGTGCCGGACCCCCGCATGGGCGAGGTCGGCCGCGCCTACGTCGTGCCCCGCCCCGGCGCGGCGCTCACCCCCGAGGAGCTGACGGCCTACTGCCGGGAGCGGCTGGCCAACTTCAAGGTCCCGCGCGAGGTCGTCCTCGTGGACGGCCTGCCGCGCAACGCCACCGGCAAGATCGACAAGGCCGCGCTCGCCGCTGCCCCCGCCGGCGACGTCCGGCGCGGCTAGTCGCCTGCCCCGCCGTTCCTGCCGTTCCCGGTGGCGATGGTGCCCAGGCCGATCCAGTGGTCACCGACCGTCACGGCGCCGTCATTGAGCCACCCTCGGATGTCGCCGTTGTTCGGATCCACGGCCAGGTAGTCGGCTCGCCGGTCGGTGTTCAGGTCGGCCAGGTACGCGCGGCGACCGGAGGTGGCGACCCCCGTGTTCGTCCCGGACGCGACGACCCCGCCGTCGAGCCAGTGGTCGCCGGTGGTGTGGGCGCCGCGGTTGAGCCAGGCGTGGGCCGCACCGGTGGCGGGGTCGACGGCGAGGTAGTCATCCTTGCCGTCGCCGTCGAGGTCGGCGAAGGCGACCTGCGGGCCACCGGTGCGGACCCCGGTGCCGGTGCCGGAGTCGATCACACCCTGGTCGGCCCAGCGGTCGCCGGCCCGGTCGGCGCCGACGTTGAGCCACAGGTGAGCCGAGCCGGAGCTCTGGTCGACCGCCAGGTAGTCGTCGCGGCCGTCGCCGTCCATGTCCGCGAAGTAGACCTGGACGCCGTTGCCGACGCCGGTTCCGGTCCCGGAGGCGATGATCCCGCGGTCGATCCAGTGGTCCCCGGTGGTGTCCGCGCCGTTGTTGATCCAGCCCTGGGCCGGTGCCGGGGTCGACCGCGATGGAAGCCCAGGAGCCCGGCCGGCCGATCGTGCGGAGGGTCAAGCCCCCGAACCCTTTCAGGGATCCCGCCACCGCGCCGCGGTGCGCCCTCTGAGCTGGCGCAACCGCGCTCCGGCGCGCCTCTTACCGCCATCCCGGGCACATATGGGGCACAGCCGGGAGACGCGTGCGACGGGGGATCTTGACCCGCGCGGAGGCGATACCTAGCCTTCATGGGAGCGTTCCCACATCCCCCCGCGACAGGTACGGCGAAGGAGAGTCATGCGGCTTTCGGTGGACTTCGCCTCCGACCGTTCCGGAACAGCGGACCTCGCGTGGGGACAGCGGGACATCTGGGGCGCCATCCGGGAGGTGGGGCCGGACAGCGCGCACTACTTCAACGTGCCCCGGCTGCTCGCCATGCCACGCACGGGCGGCCCGCACCGCCCGCAGGCCGTGGGGGCCGCCCTGGCGAAGGTGATGGGCCGCCACGACGCGCTGCGATCCCTCGTGCGGCTCGGCGCGGACGGGCCGTACCAGGAGGTGGCGGGGGCCGGGACCATGTCGGTCGAGCTGGTCGAGGCGGCGCCCGGCGACGCGGACGACGCCGCGGCGGACCTCGTCGCCCGTCTGGCCGCACGGTCCTTCGGCGACGGCGAGCAGCCGGTGCGGGCCGGGTTCGTGGTCCGCGACGGCCTCGTCACCCACGTGGCGCTCGTGCTCGACCACGTCGTCGCGGACTGGCGCGCGGCCGACGTCGTGGTGCGCGACCTGCGGATGCTGCTGCTCCGCGGAGCGGTCGCGGGACCGGCGCCGTCGCAGTTGCTCGACCTGGTGCGGGAGGAACAGGCGGCGCAGGCCCGCTCGGACCGGTCGATCGCCCAGTGGGAGACGCTTCTGCGCACCGTGCCGTCCGCCATGTTCCCGGACGCGGCGGGACCCGGCGCGACGCCGAGGTACGCGCGGGCCGTGCTGTCGTCGCCCCGCCTCAACCACGCCGTACAGGTGCTCGCCCGCCGTGCCGGCGTCAGCACCGCGACGGTCCTGCTGGTGGCGGTCGCCATGCAACTGCGCGAGCTGACCGGGCACGAGGTGTGCGCGATCACCCCGATCGTGCACAACCGCTTCGACGACCGGGCCCGGAACCTGGTCACCAGCCTGAACCAGCTGGGGCTGTTCACGCTGGGACCGTGTGGGAGCCTTCCCGAGACCCTCGTGAGCTCCTATCCGGCGGTGCTCGCGTCCTACCGGCGTGCCCGCTTCGACAAGCCGGCCCTGGACGCGATGATCGACCGGATGAGCGCCGACCGGGGCGTCCCCATGTTCCCGTCGTGCTGCTTCAACGACCTGCGCCCCGGCGAGGACCCGGGCGGCGGCGACGGGGAGTCCGAGCTGGAGTGGCTCCCCGGCACGGACAAGCGCAGCTGCGACTTCTGCGTGGCCCTGATGCGCTGGAAGGGCACCCTCGGTGTGGAGCTGAGCGCCGACACCACGCGCCTGCCCGGAAGTGAGATGGCCGCCCTGCTGCACCGGCTGGAGGCCTTCGTGGTCGGCGCGGCTCAGCCGCTCTCCTAGAGGGGTTCGACACCGGGCAGCTCGACGGCGAGCGTCAGGCCGCCCTCCTCTCGGGGGGTGGCGGTGACCACGCCGCCGTGGGCGTCGGCGATCACGCGCACGATCGACAGCCCGAGGCCGCTGCCGCGCTCGGACCGCAGCCGGTCCCCGTGCAGCCGCCGGAACGGCTCGAAGATCGTCTCGATCTCGTACGGCGGCACGGGCAGCCCGGTGTTGGCGACGACGAGCTCCACCCGGTCGGCCCGCCGCCGGGTGGACACCCACACCTCTCCGCCGGGGTGGTTGTGCCGGATCGCGTTCTCCACGAGGTTCTGCACCAGCCGCTCCACCAGCACCGGCTCGCCCGCCGTCGGCGCGGGGTCGAGCAGCCGGTGCACGGTCACCCGGGCCGCCCCGGCCTCTTCGGCCGCGGCGTCGAGCACGTGCTCGGCCACGTCGGTCAGGTCGAAGGGCCGCCGGTCGAGCACCTTCTGCTCGCCCTCGGCCAGGGCGAGCAGACCGTCGATGAGCCTTTCGTGCCGAGTGTTGACCAGCAGCAGCGACTCGCCCAGCCGCTTGACGTCCTCGCTCGCGTCGGCGCGGCGCACCGCGACGTCCACGAGCGTGCGGTTGATGGTCAGCGGCGTGCGCAGCTCGTGCGAGGCGTTGGCGACGAAGCGCCGCTGGCCGTCGAAGGAACGGGCGAGGCGGCCGAGCACGGTGTCCACGATGTCGGCGAGTTCCTTGAGCTCGTCGTCCGGGCCGTCGTGCGCGATGCGCTCGCTCAGGTCGTGGCTCTGCGCGATCCGCCGCGCGCTCGCCGTCACCGACCGCATCGGCCGCAGCGTCCACCCGGCCGCGCGCCAGCCGAGCAGCGCCCCGAGCCCGCCCCCGGGTACGAGGGCGAGACCGCCCACCACGAGCACGTTCTTGACCGCGTCGGCCTGATAGACGCGCCTGACCTGCTCGGCCCGCTGCTGGGCCACCGAGTACTGGAAGTGCCAGGGCGAGTAGTAGGAGCCGGCGACGTGGATCCACCGCGGCTGCCGCAGCCCGTCCCGGGGCTCCAGGCTCTGCCGTACGACGAGGGCGGCGACCCCGACCAGGACGGCGCCGGCGAGGACGAAGACCCCGCCGCAGGCGAGCGCGAACCGCAGCCGCAGGCTCTTCGTCATGGGATGCGGTACCCCGCTCCCGTGACCGTCTCGATGACCGGCGGATCGCCGATCTTGCGGCGCAGCTTCATCATCGTCGTACGGACCGTGTTGGTGAACGGGTCGATGTGCTCGTCCCACACCTTCTCCAGCAGCGTCTCGCTGGAGACCACCGCGCCGCCCGCGCGCAGCAGTTCGGCCAGCACGCCGAACTCCTTGCGGGCGAGGGGCACGTACCGCCCGTCGCGGAAGGCCTGCCGGTGCGCCCAGTCGAGCCGGATGCCCGCCCGCTCCAGGATCGGCGGGTCCGCCGGCCGCACCCGGCGGCCCAGCGCGTGCACCCGCGCCACCAGTTCCTCGAACGCGAACGGCTTGGGCAGGTAGTCGTCGGCGCCCAGCGACAGCCCCTCCACCCGCGAGCGCACGTCGCCCGCGGCCGTGAGCATGAGCACGCGGACGTGCGCGGCCTCGGCCACCACCGCCCGGCAGACGTCGTCGCCGTGCGTCCCCGGCAGGTCCCGGTCGAGGATCAGCACGTCGTAGTCGTGGACGCGCACCCGCTCAAGCGCCCCGTCGCCGTCGTAGGCGACGTCCACCGCGAGCGCCTCCTCCCGCAGGCCCTCGGCGATCGAGTCGGCGAGCATGCGCTCGTCTTCGGCGACCAGCACCCGCATCAATGCCCCCTTCACCCGTCGAAACCGCACCAGGCTGCCAGGAACGGCATAACCAGGACGTAACCGAATCAGGTGACGGGGAGTTTATCGATCTTTCGCTGGAGTGTCGGGGCATCGCCGGGGAGCCGCCCCGGCTCGGATCCGGGGGATCGTCCATGCTCACCTCGACACCCGCCCCGCGGACGGCACAGCTCGGGCGCGGCCGCGTGAAACGGGTGGCGACCGGGGGACACGGCCTGTTCGCCGCGGTGCTCGCCGCGGCGGCCGTCCTGCGCGTCGTCGTCATGCTCGCCTACGACACCGCCCAGCTCTACTGGTACGACTCCTTCACCTATCTCGACACGGCCGTCCATCTGAAGCCGGGCGGGGCCTTCCACCCCGCCGGATACTCCTTCTTCCTGCGGCTGCTGTGGCCGTTCCACAGCGTGGAGCTGGTGGCCGGCGTGCAGCACGCCATGGGCCTGGGCACCGCCGTGATGATCTACGCGCTGCTGCGCCGCCACCGGCTGCCCGCGTGGGGCGCGACCCTGGCCACGCTGCCCGTGCTGTTCGACCCGGCCTTCGTCCGCCTCGAGCACGCCGTGCTCTCCGACACCCAGCTGATCTTCTTCGTCGTCGCCGCCCTCACCGTCGTCATGTGGCGGGCGAGACCATCCGTACGGGCGGCGGCGATGGCCGGGGCCCTGCTCGCGATGGCCGGGCTCACCCGGACCGCCGCGGTGCCGCTGCTCGGCCTGGTCCTGCTGTATCTGGTCGTGCGCCGGGCGGGAGTGCGTCAGGTGGCCGCGCTGGCCCTCGCCGGGGTGCTGCCGCTGGCGGCCTACGCGGGCTGGTATCAGGCCCACCATGGGCGCTTCGCGCTCAGCGGCTCCGACGGGGTGGCCTTGTGGGCGCGGACCATGACGTTCGCCGACTGCGCGGTCGTCAGGCCGCCCGCGGACGAGGCGAAGTTGTGCCCGAACGGCACCGTGGTGGACGCCGCGTCCGAGTACGTGTGGGCGCCGGGAGCCTCACTCAATCTGCTGCCCGGCGACCGCTTCTCGCACAACGACCTGGCCCGCCGGTTCGCGCTGCGCGCCATCGCGGCGCAGCCGCTGGACTACCTGCGCGAGGTGGTGCACGACGCCTCGCTCGCCTTCGCGCCCACCCCCGTGCGGCACCCCGCGCGCGTGTCCCCGGCGCTGTCGTTCCCCGTCGGGTCCTGGCCGCTGCCGTCCTTCCCGCTCATCGAGACCGTGCGCGGCGAGTACGACCCCGCCATCCGCGGCATGTCGTCGGTCGAGCCGTACGCGTCGCTCCTCGGCGTGTACCGCTTCCCGGGCCTGCTGCACGGGCCGCTGTTCGGCATGGCCCTGCTGCTCGGCGGGATCGGCGCGGCCGGCCGGCGCCGGGCGGCGCTGCTGCCGTGGGCGGCGGCCGTCTACCTGTTCCTCGGGCCGATCGCCGCGCTCGACTTCGACCACCGCTACATGCTGCCCGCCGTTCCGGTGGCCTGCGCCGCGGCAGCCCTGGGCCTCCGGGATCTGCGTCCATGGAATCTGCGCCGGCCGGGCCTGTCCACCGCCCGAGCCGCTGACCGCTGATCCTCCCCCGTGATCTCCACCGTCAGGCCGGATCAGCAGTAGTCGAAGTAGACCTGCTTGACGATGCTCTCGCGGACGCTGTTGCGGGCGGTCTCGGCGAGGCTGGAGGTGTTGGAGATCGCGGTCACGGTGAAGTTGACCTTGGAGAAGGTGCCGGGGTTGTAGCTGGTCTGGGCCGGGGCGAAGGAGACCTCGACGGCGGTGGTGCCGTTGGTGCCGAGAACGGCGTTGGCCGGGT
Organism: Microbispora sp. ZYX-F-249; assembly: GCF_039649665.1. Classification (NCBI taxonomy): domain Bacteria; kingdom Bacillati; phylum Actinomycetota; class Actinomycetes; order Streptosporangiales; family Streptosporangiaceae; genus Microbispora; species Microbispora maris. Next base: position 81,684 of record NZ_JBDJAW010000020.1, read on the forward strand.
TGTAGACGACGGTGTACCCGCGGCCCCGCAGCGCGCTCTGGGCGAACGAGCGGGCGTCCTTGTAGCACATGTTCTTGGTGAAGTAGCCCGAGTGCCAGGCCAGCGAGGCGGTGGACGTCGTGGCGGTCGCGGTCGTTGCGGTCGTGGCGGTGCTCGCCGTCGCGGCGGAGGCCGGAATAACGGCCGAGGAGGCCACGGCGATCGCGGCGAAGCTCAGGCTCAGCCGGGTCTTGCGCGTGAAGTTCGTCATTTTCCGGTCCCTTCCGGTGAATGGTCCGCCGCCGCGAGCCGCGGCGGCATTTCCCGCTTCGTGCGATTCCGGCCCCCGTGAGATCACAGGGTGTCCGCGCGACGACCTCCGCACATCCGCTTCGCTCCGGGGAGTTCCCGAGCTCCGTTTCAACCGGCCTTCGCAGGACCAGTTGTAGGCCCGGCTCCTTGCAAACGGCTTTCACCCGGCATGCGACCCGCCGTACGGCGAGCAGGCGCGGTGCGGGGCCCGCGGAGGAGGGTCAGGCGCCGTAGACGGGTTCGGGCGCGGCGGCCCGGCCGAGCAGCTTCGCCACCTCCGGCCCGATCTCGGCGGGGTCCCAGCGGGCGCCCCTGTCGGCGGCCGGGCCGTGCCGGAAGCCCTCCATGACGCAGATCCGGCCGCCCTCGACCTCGAAGACCCGGCCGGTGACGTCCTTCGACTCGGCCGAGCCGAGCCAGACCACCAGCGGGGAGACGTTCTCCGGGGCCATGGCGTCGAACGCGCCCTCCCCGGGAGCGGCCATCGTCGCCGCGAAGACCTGCTCGGTCATCCGCGTGCGGGCGGCCGGGGCGATGGCGTTGACGGTCACGCCGTAGCGGCCGAGCTCGGCCGCCGCGACCAGGGTCAGGCCGACGATGCCGGCCTTGGCGGCCGAGTAGTTGCCCTGCCCCACGCTGCCGAGCAGGCCCGCGCCGGAGGAGGTGTTGACCACCCGTGCGTCCACCGGCCGGCCGGCCTTCGACTCGGCGCGCCAGTGCAGCCCGGCGTGCTTGAGCGGCAGGAAGTGGCCCTTCAGGTGCACGCGGATCACCGCGTCCCACTCCTCCTCCGACAGGTTGACCAGCATGCGGTCGCGCAGGAACCCGGCGTTGTTGACCAGCACGTCGAGGCGGCCGAAGTGCTCGGCCGCGGTCGCCACCAGCCGCCGCGCGCCCTCGTCGGTGGCGATGTCGGACCGGTCGGCCACCGCCTCGCCGCCCAGCGCGCGGATCTCCTCGACCACCTCCTGGGCGGGGCCTCCTGATCCCGTCTCCGGGCCGCCCTCGCCGGTCAGGCTGACCCCGAGGTCGTTGACCACGACCTTCGCACCCTGACGGGCGAACTCCAGCGCGTGCGCCCGGCCGAGGCCGCGCCCCGCGCCGGTGACGATGACGACTCGGTCCCTGCAGATCATCTCGGTCTCTCCGATCGGACAAGGGGCATCGCCTGGGGCGATCCGCTCTGCTAGCGTACTTTCTAACAAATGTTAGATGGAAAGGTGCCGCATGGGAATCTCGACCAGCCGTGACGGCGAGGGCGTCGCCGAGGTCGTGGTGGACGCCCCGCCGGTCAACGCGCTGACCGTACGCGGATGGTTCGACCTGGCCGACGCCGTACGGGAGGCCGGGCGCGACCCGGACACCCGCGTCGTGGTGCTGCGGGCCGAGGGCCGCGGGTTCAACGCGGGCGTGGACATCAAGGAGATGCAGGCGACCACCGGGCACGACGCGCTGGTGGGGGCCAACCGCGGCTGCTACGAGGCGTTCGCGGCGGTCTACGAGTGCGAGGTGCCCGTGATCGCCGCGGTGCACGGCTTCTGCCTGGGCGGCGGGGTCGGGCTGGCCGGGAACGCCGACGTCGTGGTCGCCTCCGACGACGCCTACTTCGGCCTGCCGGAGGTGGAGCGGGGCGCGCTCGGCGCGGCCACCCATCTCGCCCGGCTGGTGCCTCAGCACCTGATGCGCGCGATGGTCTACACGTGCCGCAACGTCACCGCCGCCGAGCTGCACGCGTTCGGCTCGGTGCTGGAGGTCGTGCCGCGCGAGCGGCTGCGCGACGCGGCGCTGGAGGTGGCGGCACAGATCGCCGCCAAGGACCCGTACGTCATCCGGCGGGCCAAGGAGTCCCTCAACGGCATCGACCCGGTCGACGTCAAGCGCAGCTACCGCTTCGAGCAGGGCTTCACCTTCGAACTCAACCTCATGGGCGCCGGCGACCGGCACCGGGACGCCTTCGTCACGGAAGGAGGCCGGTGATGGGCACGCGGATGTCGGTGGAGGAGATCGTCGGCTCGCTGGAGAGCGGCATGACGATCGGCATCGGCGGCTGGGGATCGCGGCGCAAGCCGATGGCGCTGGTGCGGGCCGTCTACCGGTCCTCCCTGACGGACCTGACGATCGTGTCCTACGGCGGGCCGGATGTGGGCCTGCTCTGCGCGGCGGGCAAGGTGCGCCGGGTCGTCGCCCCGTTCGTGACGCTCGACTCGATCGCCCTCGAACCGCACTTCCGGGCGGCCCGGCAACGCGGGACGGTCGAGTTCACCGAGTATGACGAGGGCATGTTCATGTTCGGCCTGCTCGCGGCGGCGCACCGGCTGCCGTTCCTGCCGACCCGGGCCGGGCTCGGCTCGGACGTGATGCGGGTGAACCCCGGCCTGCGCACGGTCCGCTCGCCGTACGACGACGGGGAGGAACTGGTCGCGGTGCCCGCGCTGACGATGGACGCGGCGCTGGTGCACCTGGACGTCGCCGACACCCGGGGGAACGGCCGTTACCTCGGCCCCGACCCCTACATGGACGACCTGTTCGCCAAGGCGGCCGGGCGGTGCTTCGTGTCCTGCGAGCGGATGGTCGAGCCCGGCGAGCTGGCCGGCCCGCCGCAGACGCTGCTGGTCAGCCGCATGCACGTGACTGGCGTGGTCGAGACGCCGGACGGCGGCCACTTCACCGATCTCGGGGAGAAGGGCCGGGACGAGGCGTTTCAGCGGCACTACGCCGCCTCGGCGGCCGACCCGCAGGCGTGGGCGGCGTTCGCGGACCGGTTCCTGACCGGCGACGAGGAGGCCTACCGGAAGGCCGTACGGCAATGGCACGAGGAGGAGGGGCGATGAGCGCGACCCGGGCGGAGATCTGCGTCGTGGCCTGCGCGGAGGCGTGGCGCGGCGACGGCGAGATCCTGGCGGCGGCGATGGGCACCTGCTCGATCCTGGGCGCCCGGCTGGCCCGGCTCACGTTCGAGCCCGGCCTCCTGACCACGGACGGCGGCGCGCTGCTGACCGCCGAGGCGGTGCCGATCGGTGCTCCCGCCGGAGCCGCTGAGGGCTGGCTCCCGTTCCGCGAGCACCTGTGGCTGGTCCAGAACGGGCGCAGGCACGTGATGATGGGCGCCTCTCAGATCGACAGATACGGCAACACGAACATCTCGGCGATCGGCGACTGGACTCGGCCGAAGTCGCAGCTGCTCGGCGTGCGCGGGGCCCCCGGCAACACGATCTGCAACCCGACCAGCTACTGGATTCCCCGGCAGTCCACCCGCGTCTTCGTGCCCAAGGTGGACGTGGTCAGCGGCGTGGGCCACGACCGCGCGGCCGGGCTGGGCCCGGAGGCGGCCCGCTTCCACGACCTGCGCCGGGTGGTGACCGACCTCGCCGTGTTCGACTTCGCCACCCCCGACGGCTCGATGCGCCTGGTCTCGGTGCATCCTGGCATCGAGGTCGAGCAGGTGCGGGCGGCCACCGGCTTCGACCTGGTCGTCGAGGGCGAGGTGCCGGAGACCCGGCAGCCCACCGGCGAGGAGCTGCGCCTCATCCGCGAGGTGCTCGACCCGCGGTCGCTGCGGGAGCGGGAGGTGAAGCCGTGATCGGGCAGACGCTGGAGACCCCGCTCACGCGGCTGACCGGCGTGCGCCACCCGGTCGTGCAGACCGGCATGGGCTGGGTGGCCGGCCCCAGGCTGGTCTCCGCGGTGGCGAACGCGGGCGGTCTCGGCATCCTCGCCTCGGCCACGATGACCGTGGCCCAGCTCGCCGCCGCCATCGAGGAGGTCCGCTCGCGCACCGACGCGCCGTTCGGGGTGAACCTGCGGGCCGACGCGGGCGACGCGGGCGAGCGGGTCGACCTGCTGATCAGGAACCGGGTGAAGGTGGCCTCGTTCGCGCTGGCGCCGCGCCGGGAGCTGATCGCCAAGCTCAAGGACGCCGGGATCGTGGTGATCCCGTCCGTCGGCGCCCGGCGGCACGCGGAGAAGGTCGCCGCGTGGGGCGCCGACGCCGTGCTGGTGCAGGGCGGCGAGGGCGGCGGCCACACCGGCGCGGTCGCCACGACGCTGCTGCTGCCGCAGGTCGTGGACGCCGTCGACATCCCGGTGATCGCCGCCGGCGGCTTCTTCGACGGGCGCGGCCTCGCCGCCGCCCTCGCGTACGGCGCGGCGGGGGTGGCCATGGGCACCCGGTTCCTGCTGACCTCGGACAGCTCGGTCCCCGACGCGGTCAAGAGGACCTACCTCGGCATGTCGGAGACCGTGGTCACCCGGCAGGTGGACGGAATGCCGCACCGCGTGCTGCGCACCGACCTGGTGGACGGCCTGGAGCGGTCGGGGAAGGTGTCCGGACTGGTCCGCGCGGTGCGCAACGCGGCGCGCTTCCGGAGGATCTCCGGCATGTCGTGGCCCGGCATGATCCGCGACGGCCTGGCCATGAAACACGGCAAGGAGCTGAGCTGGTCGCAGGTCCTGATGGCGGCCAACACCCCGATGCTGCTGAAGGCGGCCATGGTGGACGGCCGCCCTGACCTGGGCGTGATGGCGTCCGGCCAGGTCGTCGCGCTCATCGACGACCTGCCCACATGCGAGGAGCTGATCGACTCCGTCGTCACGCAGGCCGCCGGGGTCGTCCGCGCTCTCGGCCGGAATCTTGCCGAAACTATGTAGACCGGTCTAGTCTGACGGCATGACGCGAAGGAACGACACGCGCGAGCGGGTCCTGCGCACGGCCGCCGGGCTCTTCCAGCGGCAGGGTTACAACGCCACCGGCCTCAACCAGGTGCTGGCGGAGAGCCGGGCGCCCAAGGGCTCGCTGTACTTCCACTTCCCCGAGGGCAAGGAACAGCTGGCCGCCGAGGCGGTGGTGATCGCGGGCGGCGAGCTCGGCGAGCGGATCGCCGCCGCCGTGGCCGCCGCCCCCGGCCCCGCCGAGGCGATCGCCCGGCTCGGCGACCTGCTCGCCCGCAACCTGGAGGAGTCGGGGTTCGAGGAAGGCTGCCCGGTGGCCACGGTCGCCCTGGAGGCCGCCGGCGGCAGCGAACCCATCCGGTCGGCCTGCGACGCGGCGTACGCCTCCTGGCTGCGCGGCCTGGCCGGCTACCTGCACGGGCACGGCGTGGACGAGCCCGAGGCGCTCGCCGACCTGGTGCTGTCCTCGCTGCAGGGAGCGCTCCTGCTCGCCCGCGTACGCCGCGACACCGGCGTCATCCACTCGGTGACGCGGCGGATCGGCGGCATGGTCGCGGCCGCCGCCCGGGGGGAGGGGCCCGCATGAAGGTCCACCACCTCAACTGCGGATCGATGCGGAAGGTCGAGCCCACCTACGACGGCCCGGCGCCCGCGCATGCCGTGGCCCACTGCCTGCTCGCCGAGACCGCCCGCGACGGCCTGGTGCTCGTGGAGACCGGGCTCGGGCTCGGCGACGTGCGCGACCCGGCGGGCTCGCTCGCGGCGGACTGGACGGAGATGGCCGGCCCGGTGCTCGACCCGGCCGAGACCGCCGTGCGCCAGGTCGAGCGGCTCGGCCACGATCCCGCCGACGTGCGGCACATCCTGCTGACCCACCTCGACGTCGACCACTCGGGCGGGCTGCCGGACTTCCCCGGCGCGCGGGTGCACGTCCTTGCGGAGGAACTGGCCGCCGCCCTGGCCGAGGCCCCCAGCAGGCGCTACCGCCCGGCGCACTGGGCCCACGGGCCGCGCTGGGCGACGTACGAGTCCGGCGTGGGCGAGGAGTGGTTCGGCTTCGGCGGCGTACGGCGGCCGGACGGGCTGCCGCCCGAGTTCCTGCTGGTGCCGCTCGGCGGGCACACCGCCGGGCACGCGGCGGTGGCCGTGCGCGACGGCGACCGGTGGCTGCTGCACGCGGGCGACGCGTACTTCTACCACGGGGAGCTGCGGGCGGGGGAGCCGGAACCGCACCCGCTGCTCGACCTCGTGCAGACCGGCTCCCAGGTCGACGCGGAGCTGCGGCTGCGCAACCGCGACCGGCTGCGCGCGCTCGTCCGCGACCACGCGGGCGAGGTCGAGGTCTTCTCCGCCCACGACCCCTGGGAGTTCGAGCGGTACGGCCCCGCGCCCGGGTCAGCCGGCGGGTGAGGCGGCCCCCGCGCCCGGCTCCCGTCCGGTGAGCAGGTTGTCCGCTCTCCGGACGGCGGGGACCAGGACGCCGTCCTGGTCGGTCGGCACGGCGACGGCGGGCGTCCGCGCCTTTCCTCCCGAACGCGAGGCGCGGCGCTCACCGATCTGTCCCAGGGCCTGCACCGCATGCTCGGCTGAACGTCAGCCGCCCGTCAGCGCCGCCATGACCCGGGCCCGGTGGTCCGACGGCGAGCCCCACGCCGTGTGCAGGGCGCGGGCCCTGCGGATCAGCAGGCTGGGGTCGTACTCGTCCGTGTAGCCGATCGCGCCGTGCACCTGCAGGGCGATCTTCGCCGCGGCGTACGCCGCCTCGGACGCCGCGGCCTTGGCCGCCGACACGTCCCGGCCGAAATCCGGCGTCCCGTACGCCAGGGCGGCGCCGTGCACCAGCGGCCGGGCGTACTCCAGCCCGACCAGGGCGTCGGCCAGGTGGTGCTTGACCGCCTGGAACTCGCCGATCGGCCGGCCGAACTGCCGCCGGGTCCTCGCGTAGTCCACCGACACCTCCAGCAGGCGGCGTCCCGTGCCCACGAGCTGCGCGGCGCACACCAGCACGCCCATGTCGTACGCCTCGGCGGCGGCCGCCGCGACGCGCGGTCCCTCGGCCAGCACATCGCCCGGTGTGACGGGGAACAGCCGCCGGGCGGGGTCGAGGGACGTGCGGGCCTCCCCGGGGACGGCGGCGCGCATCCGTTCGCCGTCCACCAGCAGCGCCAGGCCGGCGACGTCGGCGTCCGGCGCGTACGGCACCGCCGGGGGCAGCGCGAGCGTGACGAGTGCCTCGCCCTCGGCGATCGCGGGCAGCCACCGGACCGCGAGAGCCTCATCGACCAGCCCGTCGCCCAGCCCGTCGCCCAGCCGGTCGAGCAGCACGGCGGCGGCCACGGTCTCGGCGTACGGCCCGGGCACGCCGTGCCTGCCGAGCTCGTGGAAGGCGGTCACCAGCTCGACCGGCAGCGGCCCGGCCCCTCCCGCGGACTGGGGCACGGCGACCGCGAGCACCCCCGCCTCGGCCAGGGTGCGCCACAACGCCAGGCCGCGCTCGTGCCGCCCCGCGGCCCAGTCGCGCACCACGCCCGGCACGGCCGCCTCGGCGAGCAGCTTGCCGAGGGTCTCGCCGAACAGCCGCTGCTCGGCGTCGAGGACGAATCTCATCGGCTTCCCGCCTTCGGCAGGCCGAGCACGCGCTCGGCGATCACGTTGCGCTGGATCTCGTTGGTCCCGGCGTAGATCGGGCCGGCCAGGGAGAAGACGTAGCCCTCCAGCCACTCGCCCCCCAGCTCGCCGTCCGGGCCGAGCAGGTCGAGGGCCGTCTCGTGCAGCGCGACGTCCAGCTCCGACCAGAAGATCTTGTTGACGCTGGACTCGGCGCCCACGTCCTCGGTGCGGGAGATCGTCTCGAAGCCCTTGAGCCGGTAGGCGCGCGCCTTGATCCACGCATCGGCCACCCGCTCGCGCATCGCGGTGTCGGCGGGGTCGCCGTGCTCGCGCCACAGCTCCAGGAGGCGGTCGGCGGCGGCCAGGAACCGGCCGGGACTGCGCAGCGTGAGCCCCCGCTCGTTGCCGGTGGTGCTCATCGCGACCTTCCACCCCGAGCCGGGCTCGCCGATCACGTCGCGGTCGGGGACGAACACGTCGTCGAAGAACAGCTCGGCGAAGGCCGGCTTGCCGTCGATGCGGCCGATCGGCCTGCGGGTGATCCCCTCGGCGTCGAGCGGGAACATGAGGTAGGTCAGCCCCCGGTGCCGCTCGGCCTCGGGGTCGGAGCGGAACGGCCCGAAGCCCCAGTCGGCGAAGGCGGCCCGCGAGCTCCACGTCTTCTGGCCGTTGAGCAGCCAGCCGCCGTCGGTGCGGGTCGCGGTCGCGCGCAGGGACGCCAGGTCGCTGCCCGCCCCGGGCTCCGACCACGCCTGCGCCCAGATCACCTCGCCGGAGGCCATCGACGGCAGGACACGGGCGAGCTGCTCGGGTGTGCCGTGCTGGAAGAGCGTGGGCGCGAGCAGGTTGATCCCGTTCTGGCTGACCCGTCCCGGCGCGCCGGCCGCGTAGTACTCCTCCTCGAAGACCAGCCACTCCAGCGGGGTGGCGTTCCGGCCGCCGTACTCCTCGGGCCACGACACCACCGACAGGCGGGCCTCGTGCAGCTCACGCTCCCAGGCGCGGTGGGCGGCGAAGCCCTCCTCGATCTCCAGGGACGGCAGGGGAGCGGCGGGCACGTGCTCGCGGAGCCAGGCGCGCACCTCCGCGCGGAACGGCTCCACGGACGACAGGTCAAGATCCATCGGCGGCCGCCTTCATGCTCTTGGGGTCCATCCCGGCCAGGGAGTCGGCCGAGGTCTCGGCGTTGTGGGCGTGGGCGAGGTGGTGCAGGCCGAAGACCGAGTCCATCCCGGCGTGCATGCCCTGCAGGTCCTCGGCCTGGTTGACCGCCTTCTTGGTCAGCGCCAGGCCCATCCGCGGCATGGCGGCGATCTTCCCGGCCAGCGCGAACGTCTCGGTCTCCAGGTCCTCGCGCGGCACGACCCGATTGACCATGCCCACCTCGTACGCCCGCCGGGCGGGCATCCGGTCGCCGGTGAACAGGAACTCCTTGGCGATCCTCGGCGGCATCGCCCAGGGGTGGGCGAAGTACTCCACTCCCGGGATGCCCATCCGTACGACGGGGTCGGCGAAGAACGCGTCGTCGGAGGCGACGATCAGGTCGCAGACCCAGGCGAGCATGAGCCCGCCCGCGATGCACGCGCCCTGCACCATGGCGATCGTCGGCTTCGGGATCTCCCGCCACCGCCGGCACATCCCCAGGTAGACCTCCGACTCCCGCGCGAAGCGGCTCTCGGCGCCCTCCTTGCCGACGTGGTCCCACCACAGGCTCGCCCTGCGCTCGAACGAGACGTGGGCGTCCCTGCCGGGCGTGCCGATGTCGTGCCCGGCCGAGAAGTGCCTGCCCTCCCCGGCCAGGACGATCACCTTGACCTCGTCGTCGGCCACGGCCCGGTAGAAGGCCTCGTCCAGGGCGTACGTCATCGCCGAGTTCTGCGCGTTGCGGTACTCCGGGCGGTTCATCGTGACCACCGCCACGGGGCCGCGCCGCTCGTAGCGGACGACCTCCGCGGGACCCTTCCCGGAACCCTTCCCAGGGCCATCCGTCATGAGAACCTCCACGTCATGGGACCCTCGCTTTTTTCTAACAACTATTTGGTAGAGTAAACCACGAGACGCACGGCGAGGAGAGGGCCCTTCCGGGTCCGTGAAGGGTAGAGGGCATGCCGACCTACGTGACCGGTCACGGTCTGCTGCGCGACCGGGTGGCCGTGGTGACCGCCGCGGCCGGCACCGGCATCGGGGGCGCCTGCGCACGGCGCATGCTGGAGGAGGGCGCGCGGGTGGTCGTCAGCGACGCCCATGAGCGCAGGCTCGGCGAGAGCCTGGCCGTGCTGCGGGAGGAGTTCGGCGCGGACGCGGTGACCGCCGTGCCCTGCGACGTCACCTCCGAGGAGCAGGTCCAGCGCCTGTTCACCGAGGCGGAGGAGCGCTTCGGCCCGGTCGGCGTCGTCGTCAACAACGCCGGGCTCGGCGGCACGGCGACGCTCGTCGAGATGACCGACGAGCAGTGGGGACGGGTGCTCGACGTCACGCTGACCGGCACCATGCGCTGCACCCGCGCCGCGCTGACGCGCATGCAGCCGAGGGGCCGCGGCGTCGTCGTCAACAACGCCTCCGTGATCGGCTGGCGGGCGCAGGAGGGGCAGGCGCACTACGCGGCGGCCAAGGCCGGCGTCATGGCGCTGACCAGGTGCGCGGCGATCGAGGCCGCGCCGTACGGCGTGCGGGTCAACGCCGTCGCGCCCTCGCTGGCCATGCATCCCCACCTGGCCAAGGTCACGACCGACGAGCTGCTGGCCGAGCTGACCAAGAAGGAGGCCTTCGGCCGCCACGCGGAACCATGGGAAGTCGCCAACGTTATCGTCTTCCTCGCGAGCGACTACTCCTCCTACATGACCGGAGAGGTCGTCTCGGTCTCCAGCCAGCATCCCTGAGAGGTCGACTACCCATGAGCCCACGACGCAGAGACGCAGAGAGCACCGCGGCCGCCCGCGCCGAGCGGCGGGCCGAGCTGCTGGCCACCGCGGCCGAGGTGTTCGCGTCCCGGGGCTACGCGGCCACGACGGTCCGCGAGGTGGCCGAGGCCGCCGACATGCTGGGCGGCAGCCTCTATTACCACTTCGACTCCAAGGAGTCGATGGTCGACGAGATCCTCTCCGCGTTCCTCACCGAGCTGTGGGCGGCGTACGACAAGGTGACCGGCTCCGGTCTCGGCGCTCGGGAGACCTTCGAGGCGCTGATCGTGGAGTCGTTCCGCACGATCCACCGGCACCGCCCGGCCGTCGTGATCTACCAGAACGAGTCCAAGCACCTCGCGACGAGCCCGCGCTTCTCCTACCTCACGGAGTCGCAGCGGCGCTTCCGCGAGATGTGGCTCGCGGTGCTGGACCGCGGGGTCACCGACGGCGTCTTCCGTGCCGACCTCGACACGGGCCTGATCTACCGCTTCATCCGCGACACCGTGTGGCTCGCCGCGAGCTGGTACCGCGGCGACGGCAGGCTGCCGGCCGAAGAGATCGCCAGGCAGTACATAGCGATGGTCCTGGAAGGGATCCTGACAACCTGAGGAGTTTTGCGATGGCGGAGGCATACATCGTCGAGGCGGTGCGCACCCCCGTGGGCAGGCGGAACGGAGGCCTTTCCGGCGTCCACCCCGCCGACCTCGGCGCGCACGCGCTCACTGAGCTCATGAAGCGCTCCGGGGTGGACCCGGCCGCGGTGGAGGACGTGGTCTTCGGCTGCCTGGACACGGTGGGCCCGCAGGCCGGCGACATCGCCCGCACCTGCTGGCTGGCCGCCGGGCTGCCCGAGGAGGTGCCGGGCGTGACCGTCGACCGGCAGTGCGGCTCCTCCCAGCAGGCCGTCCACTTCGCCGCGCAGGCCGTGATGTCCGGCACCAGCGACCTCGTCGTCGCCGGCGGCGTGCAGAACATGTCCCAGATCCCGATCGCCTTCGCCTCACGCGGCGCCGCCGACTCCCTCGGCCTCACCGAGGGCCCGTACGTCGGCTCGCGCGGCTGGCAGGCCCGGTACGGCAAGCAGGACGTGTCGCAGTTCCGCGGTGCCGAGATGATCGCCAGGGACTGGGACATCTCCCGCGAGGACATGGAGGCGTTCGCCTTCGAGTCGCACCAGCGGGCCATCCGGGCGACCGACGAGGGCCGCTTCACCCGCGAGATCGCCCCGCTCGAGGGCGTCACCGCCGACGAGGGCCCCCGCCGGGACACCACCCTGGAGAAGATGGCCGGCCTGAAGACGCTGGAGGAGGGCGGGCGGCTGACCGCCGCCGTCGCCTCGCAGATCTCCGACGGCGCGGCCGCGCTGCTGATCGCCTCCGAGGCCGCCGTCAAGGCGCACGGCCTGCGGCCCCGGGCCCGCATCCACCATCTGTCCGCCCGCGGCGAGGACCCCATCCGCATGCTGTCCGCGCCGATCCCCGCCACGGCGTACGCGCTGAAGAAGACCGGCATGTCGATCGGAGACATGGACGTCGTCGAGATCAACGAGGCGTTCGCGTCGGTCGTGCTGGCCTGGCTCAAGGAGACGGGAGCCGATCCCGCCCGGGTCAACCCCAACGGCGGCGCGATCGCGCTCGGCCACCCGCTCGGCGCGACCGGCGCCCGGCTGATGACCACCCTGCTGCACGAGCTCGAGCGCACCGGCGGCCGCTACGGCCTGCAGACCATGTGCGAGGGCGGCGGCCAGGCCAACGTCACGATCATCGAGCGCCTGTAGCTCCCCGCGATCGCGGTGAGGACCGCCCCGGGCGGCGCCGATTCCGGAGCGCGGCGCCCGGCGCGGTAACCTCGACCGTCCACCGCTGTTTGGGAGCCCGGATGGCCTGCACGCACCACGACCGCACCACGACGACCCGCGTCCCGGGGATCCACGCTTCGGGGATCCGGCGATGAGCGCCGTCACGGGTGAGGCGGCGCGCCGCCGCACGTTCGCGGTGATCAGCCACCCGGACGCCGGAAAGTCCACGATGACCGAGGCGCTCGCCCTGCACGCCTCGGCGATCACCCAGGCGGGAGCCGTGCACGGCAAGGCCGGCCGGCGGGGTGTGACGTCCGACTGGATGGAGATGGAGCGGGCCCGCGGCATCTCCATCACCTCGGCCGCGCTGCGCTTCGACTACCGCGACCACGTGTTCAACCTGGTCGACACCCCGGGCCACGCGGACTTCTCCGAGGACACCTATCGGGTGCTGGCCGCGGTCGACTGCGCGGTCATGCTGCTCGACGCGGCCAAGGGCATGGAGCCGCAGACCATGAAGCTGTTCGAGGTCTGCCGCCACCGCCGCATCCCGGTCATCACGTTCGTCAACAAGTGGGACCGGCCCGGCCAGGAGCCGCTGGAACTGCTCGACGAGATCGAGGAGCGCACCGGCCTGCGTCCCACCCCGGTGACCTGGCCGATCGGCGCCGCCGGGAACTTCCACGGCGTGGTCGACCGCCTGGAGGACCGCATCGTCCGCTACACCCGCACGCCCGGCGGCGCCACCAAGGCGCTGGAGACCGAGCTGACCCCCGAGCAGGCCGCCGCCGAGCTCGGCGACGACTGGGCCCGCGCGGGGGAGGAAGCCGACCTGCTCGCCGCCATCGGCGCCGAGCACGACCAGAAGGCGTTCGAGGCGCACGAGTCCACGCCGGTGCTGTTCGGCGCGGCGCTGTCCAACTTCGGCGTGGCGCGGCTGCTGGACGTGCTCGTCGACCTGGCCCCCGCCCCCGCGCCCCGGCTCGACGTCGAGGCCGCGGCCCGGCCGCTGGACGCGCCGTTCTCCGGCCTGGTCTTCAAGGTGCAGGCCAACATGGACCCCGCCCACCGCGACCGCATCGCGTTCGTCCGGGTCTGCTCCGGCCGGTTCGAGCGCGGCATGGTGCTCACCCACGCCGCCACCGGGCGCCCGTTCGCCACCAAGTACGCCCAGTCGGTGTTCGGCCAGGAACGGGCCACCATCGACGAGGCGTACCCGGGAGACGTCGTCGGGCTGGTGAACGCCACCGCGCTGCGGCCGGGGGACACCCTTTACGAGGGGAGGCCGGTGGAGTTCCCGCCCATCCCCAGCTTCGCCCCCGAGCACTTCGCCGTCGCCCGTTCCCGCAGCACCGCCAAGGCCAAGCAGTTCCGCCGGGGCATCGACCAGCTCGACGGCGAGGGCGTGATCCAGGTGCTCCGCTCCGACCTGCGCGGCGACCAGGCCCCCGTGCTGGCCGCGGTCGGGCCCATGCAGTTCGAGGTCGTGCAGCACCGCCTGGCCACCGAGTTCGGCGCGGAGATCGTCCTCGACCGGCTGGACTACACGCTCGCCCTCCGCACCGACGCCGAGTCCGCGGAGGTGCTCCGGCGCCAGCGCGGCGCGGAGGTCCTCACCCGCAGCCGCGACCAGGCCCTGCTCGCCGTGTTCACCGACCAGTGGCGCATGCGCTCCATCCAGCGCGAACACGAGGGCCTCACCCTCGAACCCCTGATCGCCGGCCAAGGCCTCCCCGGCCCCTCCGCCTGACCGGCCGTACGCATCGCCGACGTCAGCTCCGGTCAGGACAGCTCTTGGTAGACGTCCTGGATGAAGGCGCGCCAGCCGCCCCTGCGCGCGTACGGCCCGAGGGTCAGCTCCAGGGTCCTGCGCAGCGGGTGCGGAGATCCCATGATCGCCTCGTTTCGCCGGGCCAGCCCGTTCAGCTCGGCGTCGTTGGGCGGGCGGCTGCTCTTGCCCAGATTGCAGGCCGCGTGGGCGGGAGCGAGATTCCAGATCGCGTCGAGGTCGATCGCCAGACGGTATCGATGCATGGCCGAGAAGGGGAAGACGTGGTCCACCGCGATCTCGTCCGTGCCGGGTGTGAGCGGTTCTGCGCAGATCAGGCAACGTCCGTGCTGGAAACCGATCACCGCCTCGATCACCCCCGTCACGGATCTGCGTCGTAGCCTGTCCGTGATTCGCAGGGTGTCCGGGTCGACCATGATCCCTTCCTCTATGAGGCTGCGGCCGACACCGGCCGCGAAGGACGTCTCCACGATGCTCCACCGGGCGTCCAGTTCATCGCGCAGGCTCGCCGTCTGCTCGCTCGCGGCGACGGCGCGAAGGTCTTCGCTCAGGCGGACGACCCGCTCTCTCGAGGGCCCGGTCACCTCGTAGAAGCGGTGCGGCACCTGTCCCGCGCCCCGCAGGTTGTGAAACTTCCGCATGACCATCTCGGGCATCGACTTCAGAGTCGCCGCCAGCAGCTTCTCGGTCGGAGACCCGAGCCGCAGGGACTCCGCCGCCTCGGCTTCGGCCACGGCCAGATAGTCGGTGGGGTTGCGCACCGTCTTCGGCTTCGCCTGGGGAGCCGCTCCCATGCGTTCAACCAGACCCATCGCGTACGGCGCCGCCAGTTCGCGGAGCGGAATCTCCGTTCGGCCGTCGGCGGCGGCTTCGAGCAGCGCGGTGCCGAGGGCGAACTTGTAGGTGCGGTCATTGGCTCCCATCAGGATCGCCAGTCGCCATGACGTCCGGGCGGACGGCTCGTATTCGAAGAAATCCATCCTCGTGCCACTCTGCATGCGTAGATCAAGGAATGTCCGGTACAGACTAGATCTCGATCACCGAGTGCGGAACGGTCCGCGGCGCTACCCTCTGGGCACCCGAACGAGAACATGAGGGGTGGACGCGAGGGCAATGGGAAAGCTCGTACGCGACAAGATTCCGGACATCATCCGCCGGGACGGCAGGGAGCCGGTTGTGACCGTGCTGGACGAGGCCGGCTTCCGTGAGGCGTTGCTCGCGAAGCTGTTCGAGGAGTCGACCGAGCTCAGCGAGGCCCCTCCGGCACAGGTGCCCGAAGAGATCGCCGACGTGCTCGAAGTCCTCCACACCCTGGCACGGGTTCACGGCCAGGACTGGCGGGACATAGAGAGGCTCGCCGACGCCAAACGCGCCGAGCGGGGCGGGTTCGATGATCGCCTCTACCTCGGCTGATGACCGGGCCGCAGTCCGCTCCGGTCGTGCGGATCCGATGACACCCTCGGCCGGCTGATTTAGATTCACCGGTGTGGGCGCGGGCATCGAGGCGTGGGTGTGGCAAGCCGTCGCCGCCGAGTTGCGGCGCCATCGGCGCGCCGGACTCGGCCGGCTGCTCACGGTGGACACCGTGCGGTTCATCACCGCGCGTGCGCTGGCGGACGCGGGGCTCGATCCCGCCGCGTTCGGGGTGGAGTGGCCCCACCCCGTCCTCAAGGGGGCGCGCATCAACCTGATGGCAGGGGGAGCGCGGCCCACGTTCTTCGAATTCAAGTACTGCCGTGAGCCCGACGAGCAGAACGCCGCCTGGACGGACGCTCTGGGGGAGGTGCTCAAGGACTTCTACCGGCTGGCGATGTGCCCGGCGCCCGCCGAGCGCTTGTTCGTGTACGTCGAGACGGCCGACCTGCGCCGGTACATGAAGACCGTCGCGCAGCGGTACGGCCTGGATCTCGACACCGATGTGATCGTGCTGCGCCCGGACGGCGTAGCACGGCTGCCCATGACCGCGCAGCGCATCATCGGCTCCGTACTCGCCGCCAACCGGGTCGAGGCGTTGCGGACGGTGCTGATCGACGTGGACGCGACCCTGCGGCTCGCGGTCTACGAGGTGGACCCGCTCGGCCCGGCCCCCGATCCGGGGGCGGGGCACCGGGCCCCACGCGGCGTGTCGCGGCCTACGGGCCCGGTGGCTCCGCCGGGCCCGAGGGACGGCGCGAGGGGCGAGATCCTGGCCGCGATCCGCGCCGTTCTCGCCCGCACCCGCCGCGGCACGTTCACTCCCGCGGAGGTGGTGGACGAGATGAGGCGACGCGGCACCGGTTATGCGGAGACCACGATCCGCACGATGGTCACCGGACACATGTGCCGCAACGCGCCGGACAACAACGCGGTCACCTACGACGACCTGGAGCGCGTCGATCGCGGCCTCTACCGTCTCGTCCGCGACTGAGGCTTCCCGGTCTCAGCTTCGCGTGAGCGTCCAGGGGCCGTCGGCGTGGACGGTGACCAGGCGGGTGCCCGTCGGCAGCAGCACCTTGCCCTTGTAACGGCCGATCTCGTTGACCAGCAGGTCGGAGTAGGACCCCGTCCGGGTGTAGGCGTGCACGATGAAGTTGGCCTCGCCGCCGTGCGCGGCCCGCATCGTGCGCAGTCCCCGGGTGGGGGAGAGCTTCAGCACCTGGTCACCCCGGCCGCGAAGGGTCGCGGCACACCAGCAGCGCGCCTTGCCCAGCGGCATGAAGGTCGCGGTCCACACGCCGTCGGCCCTGATGGAGAGCCCGCCGGTGCCTTTGGTGCCGTAGTCGTTGTAGAGGACGGTCCCGTCGTACGGGCCGATCTCGTTGACCAGCAACTCGCCCGTCTTCCCCCGGGGGTCGACGGTGTGGACGATGAAGTTCGACTCGCCGCGGTGGGTGAGGCGGAGGAGGCCGGGCGCCTTGGTCGTGTGGATCCGTACGACGTCGTCGCCCTCGCCGTGGAACCTCGTGTCGGCCTGGGCGGCGGTGGGAGTGGTGAGCGCGGCGGCGGTCAGGGCGAACACGGCCAGCATGCGGCGGAGCATGGTTCTCCTCGGAAAGGGGGTCAGGGATAGCGGACGGCCCGCTCGGCGGGCAGGTGACGGGTGGCGAGAACCTCGGCGAAGTCCTCGGCGACGGAGGTGATCGTGTCGCGGCCCTCCACGGCGGCGGCCCATTCGGCGGGGAACGCCCCGGCGCCGTGCCGGGCGCCGAGGATGTTGCCGCAGATCGCGCCGGTGGAGTCGGAGTCGCCCGAGTGGTTGACCGCCAGCAGCAGGGCCGTACGGGCATCGGGTGCGGTCAGCGCGCAGTAGACGGCGATGGCGAGGGCCTCCTCGGCGACCCAGCCCCCGCCGAGCCCCTCGACCTTCTCCGCCGAGGGGGCGCCGGCGGAGGCGAGATCGAGAGCCGCGCGGAGCGCCGCGGCCGGCTCCCCGCCGTCGCAGCCGAGGCGGCCGAGGGCACGGCCGACCGCCCGCCGGAGGTCCTCGCCGTGGACGAGACCGCCGATGATCAGGGCGAGGGCGCCGGCGGCGGCCGCGGCGGCCGGGTGCCCGTGGGTGATCCTGGCGCAGCGGGCCGCGTGCTCGAAGCGCAGGCCGACGAACCCGAAGGGAGCCGCGCGCATGACCGCTCCGCAGCCCTTCGAGTGCGGGTTCACGGGTCCCGTACGGTCCGGCGGCTCGACGTCGGACCGAGGACGGACGCCCGACCGCAGCCCGGACAGGCAGGTGAGACCGGGCGCGCGCACCGCGTAGAGCCAGGGCTGCTGACGCAGCCACCCGGTGCGGAACCCGCCGTCCTCCGGCGGCGGCGCGGGGTGGTCCTGCGTGTCGAGCCAGCGCAGGTACGCGTCGTGCACGGCGGCGACCGTGTCCCGTCCGTGCAGCAGGGCGCGGACGAGCCCGTCCACGGTGAACAGGGTCATCTGCGTGTCGTCGGTGACCTCGGTGCCCACCATCGTGGCCAGACCATCCTGGCCGTACGCCGCGCGGATCCCCCGCAGCGACAGGAACTCGACGGGGTTGCCGAGCGCGTCCCCGATCGCCCCGCCGAGCAGACAGCCCAGGACGCGGGACCGCAGGGTGGCGATGCGCCGGAGCCCGTTCATCGCAGGGAGACGGTGACGCCGCCGGACCAGGCCGAATCGTGCAGTTCGACCGCTTTGATGGCCAGGTTCTTCGGCACGTCGAAGAGCAGGAAGCCCTTCACGCTGTTGCCGGGGTTGATCTTCTCCAGGAACGCGTTGGAGTCCTGCAGCCAGATGGCCGCCCCCGTGTCGGCGTCGAAGGTGCGTCCCTTGGTGTCGATGAGCTTCTGCGCGTAGTCGGAGAACGTCTGGGCCTCGTCGCCGATGTTCTTCACCGTGAGGTGCACCAGGACGTACTGTCCCTGCGCCTTGTGGGCCGTGAGGCCCTCCCCGACCTGGGACAGCCCCTTCTCCACCTTCGTGACCTTGAAGGCGAACTTGCCGTCCTTGACGACGTCGCCCAGGCCCGGGGGAGGGGCTTCGCGCGAGGGCCGGGACGTGCGGGGCTTGGCCGCCTGCGCCGTCTCCCCGGTGCCGTCCGTGAGGCTCACCTGAGAGTCGTCGCCGCCGCCGAGAAGGACTCCGATGACGATCAGGACCATGAGCACGGCCGCGCCGCCGAGCACGGCCTTCAGGCAGCCGTTGCCCTTCTTCTGGACGATCACGGTCGGCGGGTACTGCTGGCCGTACGGCTGCCCGGGGTGCGGCTGCCGGGGGTACGGCTGCTGCGGATTCTGGTGCACCTGACAGCTCTCCTTCCTCTCCGCCACACCTCGGCGACGGGTGGAGCCAGTAGAGCACATGTGAACTCTTCACACAAGTTGTTTGCGGCTGCCCTATGTCCGAGTCGTTATAGAGTTCTCCTGGCGAACAGAGCGGCGAATCTGGTTGAATCGCCCCACAAACCGCGAGATCACCACGGAGGTCGTGTGCAGCCGCTTTTGGGGGGCGATCCCCATGAGATCGGTCCATACCGGGTCGTCGGCCGGCTGGGCGCGGGCGGTATGGGCGTGGTCTACGCGGCAGTCGACGATTCGGGCCGTCGAGTGGCGGTCAAGGTGGTGCACGAGGCGCTGTCGGTCGACCTGGAGTTCCGCCGTCGGTTCAGCCGGGAGGTCACCGTGCTGACCGGGGTCGAGGGCGCCTGCGTCGCCCACGTTCTCGCCGCCGATCCCGGCACCGAGCGGCCCTGGCTCGCCACCGAGTTCGTCCCCGGCCCCACGCTGGAGCAGCACGTGCGGGGCGAGGGACCCCTGACCGGCGACGCGCTGTTCGGTCTGGCGGCGGGGCTGGCCGAGGCGCTGGTCACCATGCACGCCGCGGGGGTCGTCCACCGCGACCTCAAGCCGCCGAACGTGATCCTGTCGCCGGAGGGCCCCCGGCTCATCGATTTCGGGATCGCCAAGGTCCTCGACGAGACCTCCATGACGCACACGGGCACGCTGGTCGGCTCGCCCGGCTGGATCAGCCCCGAGGAGTACGGCGAGGGCGGCGCGGGAACCCCCGCCGACGTGTACGGCTGGGCGCTGCTCGTGCTCTACGCCACCACCGGTGAGCCGCCGTACGGCCCCGGCCGCCCGGAGATCCTGGCCTACCGGGTGCGCGAGGAGATGCCGGACGTCGCACCTGTGCCGGAGACGCTGCGCGACCTCGTGCACCGCGCGCTGGCCAAGGACCCCGCGGCGCGGCCCACCGCCGGCGAGGCGCTCGCCGAGGTGAGCACCGCCTGGCGGGGAGCGGAGAGCGAAGAGGACCGGCCCGACGTCACCGCGTTGATCGAGCGTACGTGGGTGCTGCCCGAGAAGGAGACCCCGGAATGGCCCACGCCGGCCGTCCCTCCGCCGCCGCCGGCCACACTCCTGCGTGTCGAGCAGGAACGGGAAGATCCTGGAACGCTCCCGGCGCCCGCGGCGGCCTCCGTCGCCGTTCCTGCCGTCGTCGCCGGCCCGCGTTCCGGCCCGAACTGGGTGCACGCGTACATCGCGACGGCCGCGGCCGTGACGCTGATCGTCGTGACGGCCATCATCGCCTCCTCCGCGTCCGATCGGGAACGTTCCACGGCGGTGGCCGAGATGGCCGCGCCGTCCCCGGCGGCCTCCCCGCCGCCCTCGCCCGCCACGCCGGTCCCCGCCGCCACGTTCACCGTGACCTCCACGCCGGCCTCCACGCCGAGCGCGAAGAAGAAGCCCAAGCCGAAAGCCAGGAGGGTGTCGTTCCAGGGCATCACGCTGACCCTCCCCAAGGGCTGGCGGATGCGGCAGGTCCGCGGTGACCTCGCGTGCATCGACTCGCCCCACAGTCAGGGCGACAGCGGCCCCTGGCCCTTCGACTGCGAGCCGGACGCGCTGGTCCTGCGCACCGGGGCGAGCAACAGCCGGTGGCCCGGCTACTCGATCGACGACCCCTATTACGGCTGGCAGGTCGGCAGCCCCATGCCGTGCCTGCGGGACGGCCACGTGTGGCGTGACCCGGCAGGGGATTACGGCATGGACTACGGCGCCTACGCCTACCACGTCCTCGCCTACGACGGCCGTCGCACGGGCTACAGCCTGACGAAGATGGCCGACGGCAGGAAGGCCGCCTACCGGGAGTGGCAGGTGTGGTGCTCGGACTACGGCGGTTACAGCATCAAGATCTGGCATCTGCCGCAGTCGAAGGTCTCCCTCTTCGTGCTCAGCGCGCGGCCCGAGGACGCGAAGGGCTACCGGCAGATCGCCGCGTCGGCCAACCTGCTCGGCTACGCGCACGCCGCGCCGGTGTGACGGCGGGTCAGCCGGACAGCGCGAGCAGCAGGTCGGCGGCGGTGGGACGGGCGCGCGGGTCCTTGGCGAGGGCGGCGGCGAGCGGGCGCCGCAGTGCGGCGGGCAGCGGACCGAGGTCGGGGGAGTGCTCCATGATCTGCTGGGACACCGCGAAGACCGAGGGCCCGTCGAACGGCAGCCTGCCGCTGGCGGCGTAGTACATCGTGCTGCCCCAGCTGAACAGGTCGGAGGCCGGGCCGGCCTGCTCTCCGAGCACCTGCTCGGGGGACATGAAGGCCGGCGTCCCCTTCGTTCCGGCGCTGGTGGTGAGCCGGTCCATCGCCCTCGCGATGCCGAAGTCGATCACGCGCGGCCCGTCCGCCCCGAGCAGCACGTTGGCGGGCTTGAAGTCCCGGTGCACGATGCCCGCGTTGTGGATCCCGCGCAACGCGGCCAGCGTCGAGATCGACAGCCTGGTGAGGCTGTCGGGATTGCGCGGCCCCTGCTCCCTGACGAGCCGGTCGAGGGAGGGACCGTGGACGTACTCGCTCACGATGTACGCCAGGCCGCCCTCGACGCCGACGTCGATGACGCGGGCGGTGGCGAACGACGGCACGCGCCGGGCGGCCAGCGCCTCTCTGACGAAGGCGTCCCGCTCGCCGGAGTCCGGCCCGATCCTGACATGCAGGATCTTCACCGCCACCTGCTGCCCGTCCGGCGCCTGGCCGAGGTAGACCGTGCCCTGCCCGCCCTCGCCGACCTTCGTGAGCAGCGCGTACGGCCCCACCCAGGCCACGCCGGCGCTCGGACCGGGCGCCGCGTGCGGGCCGGAGGAGTACGGGCCGGTGGGGTACGGGCCGGAGGCGTGCGGCAGCGGCCGGGTCGGCGGAGTCGCCGGGGCCCCGGCGCCGTACGCGGGCGGCACCGGGGCGGCGTAGGCGCGCGAAGCGGGGTAGGACGGCGGAGCGGGATGGGACTGGGGCGCCGCCTGCACGACGCGGGGGAAGACCCTGGGGCGCAGCAGGAAGGTGTGGATCGCTCCCCCGGCCCACATCGTGCCGAACCAGACGATGGCGGTGACGTTGTTGCGCCAGTCGTCGCGGGGAACGCCCTCCAGCAGGTTCGTCGCGACGATGAAGGCGACGAGCCCCAGGGAGTAGCCGCCGGCGGCGAGGGCGAGCCGCCGTTCTCGCAGCCGGATGGCGGCGAAGGCGACGACGAAGGGTGTCCCCAGGCCGCATGTGAGGAGCGGCGCGAGTGCCCACCAGAAGCTCTTGCGCGACTGGTCGCCTCCGGGTCCGCGGGAACCGTACTGATAAGGCGGGCCGGGGAGCATGGGTCAGCATGATAGGCGATCAGCGCGATGGAAATTTGAGTGTTTGGCCCGTTCCATGTCGGCGTTACTCAGTTGGTCCGGGTGTTCGGGAGATGATCGCCGAGGTAGCCGACGTAGATCTTGCCGGTCACGCCGCCCGAGTCGTCGTGGAAGTACATCCGGGGTGCCGGGTAGCCCACGGCGCGCAGCTTGACGTGGGCCTCCATGACGATCTTCCCGCTGGGATGGACCTCGGCCGGGACGGGGAAGGTGCGCGGCTGGGTGAACTTGGCGCTGTTGGTGACCGACGCGGACTCGCGCATGGCGAGCATCCCGGGCGGGATCACGCGCCGGCCGCCGGAGCCGTCCGCGCACCAGTCGTAGAAGCCGCCGGCGAACAAGCCGGAGGAGCGTGCGCGGGCGAAGTCGTCCAGAGCGAGCAGCGCGTCCCACGCCTTGGCCGCCCACGTACGGCTGAGCACCGGGTCGGCGTGGTCGAGCCGGACCGCGGCGGCGTCGGTCTGGCCGATGACGAGGTGGGCGAGCCGGGATCGGGCCTCGACCAGGGTCTCGGCGAGGCTCGCGGGCGTGAAGGCTTCGCCGGGCGTCGCGACGCCGTAGACGGGATGACCCGACTCGGCGAGGGTGCGCTCCAGCCATCGGACCCGTTCCTGCAACACGCGGGCGGCGGTGACGACCTCGGCGTACTCCTCCCGCAGCAACTCGTGCGCGACGCGCAGGTCGTCCTCGCTCCCGGCGGGCGCGGCGGGGACGACCAGTTCGCGCAGCCCGGCCAGGTGCAGGCCCAGGGTGCGGACCTCCCGCAGCACGTCGCGGCTGGTGTCGGCGCCGGCGGCCAGGCCGAGCGCGGTGTCGAGTTCCTGGCGCATGGCCTTGACGACCATCTCGGCCACCCGGTGCGCGACATCGGGGTTCGGCGACCCGTCGAGCACGGCGACCGGCTCCGGCGAGGGCGAGTGCGAGGACGAGGGCGCGGGCGAGGGCGAGTGCGAGGACGAGGGCGCGGGCGCGGGCGCCGGTCCGGGCTCGGCCGAGACCGGCGGTGCCGCAGGAGGCCCAAGGGACGTCGCAGGCATCGGGGGCGCCGGGCGGACGGTCAGCGCCATCATTTTCCGCCGCAGCTCCTCCCGTGCCGGGTCCACGGGCGCGGGAGGCGGCGTCATCGCCCCGTCCAGCGCCGCGACCTCCGCACGGCCCGCGAGAACCCGCAGCACGACGGGCAGGGACCGGCGGACCTCGGGGGGCTGGTCGGCCGCGGACGCACGGCCGATCACGCCGTCGGCGATCGTCTCGAGCGCGCCCTCCTCCCGTAACTTCGCGGGCCGCATCGGCGGATGCCGGTAGGGGCTGCGCTCGGTCGCCGGGTCGAAGGGGGCGGCGTAGGTGCGGATCGCCCCGCCGTACACGCCCAGTTCGTCCCCCATAAGACGGTTGAAGAGGTTCTCGGTGCGCCTGTCCGCGAGCCGGACGACCACTCCCGCCCCGGCCGTCGCCTCCGCCAGCCGTTCGGCCCGGGCGGTGTTCTCGCCGTTGTGGCCGGGCGACACCACCACCACGGGAACCCGGCGCCGGGGCTCGGTCAGGACCCGGAGGAAGCGGTGCACCTCGTCCTCCGTCAGCACCTCCGCCCGGTCCACCAGATGGATCCCGCCGTCGGTGATGCGCGCCGTCCGCAGATAGGCGGGGACGAAGCCGGGGGCCCGGGCGTCGCGGCGCGCGTCCCCCTCCTGCTCGACCGTGACCTGAACCCAGCCGGGAGCGCCGTCGAGGAAGACCGCCCTGGTGCGCAGCCGTCCGCCGTCCACGGGTTCCTCGAGGACGTACCGCCCGCATCCGTCGCGCCGCTCCATCACCAGGCGTGCGCCCGCGTGTTCGTGCTCGGCCCGCGGCCTCCCCGCGTCCGGCGAGGGGAAGCCCTTGGTCTGCGCCCAGGCGGAGAAGACCCGGTGCAACCGCACCCAGATCGGCCGGCCGGGATCCCGCAGAACCGCCTGGTAGAGCTGCGTCGGTGCCATGAGCCGATCCTTCCGCTTGCCGCTTGGGGCGTTTCCGGACATGGCAGCGTAACAAGGACAAGGAGTGGCCGCCGTGTGAATCGGCTAAACAAATAGAACCGTCCGAATCTGGGCCAGTGACCCGGCCCTCCGCTAGGGTAGGGGACCGATTGGCTGAGCTGGCGGCACCCGTCAAGATTGGTGTGAACCTGGCATGCTGGTGAGCGTGGACGATTCCGGGGGGTTCATACGTATGGTCGGCGCGGGACGAGCGTGGGGGTTCCGGCGGGCGGGGTCTCGGAGGAACGACGATGAGTCGTGAGGACGTAACGGTCAACGCCGCCGACATCGCGCGGCTCGCCGACGTCGGCAGGGCCGCGGTGAGCAACTGGCGCAAGCGGTTCGAGGACTTCCCGCAGCCGGTCGGCGGCACGGCGAGCAGCCCGGCCTTCTCCCTTGCGGACATCGAGGCGTGGCTGCGCCGCCACGGCCGGTACGTCGAGGTCGCACCGGTCGAGCGGCTCTGGCAGCGGCTGCGGGCCAGCACCGACGACATCCGGCTGGGCGACGCCGTCGCCTACGCGGGAACGCTGCTGCTGTCCGTACGCGAGGATCCGGGCAGCTGGCGCGACCTCGGCGACGACGCCCTCCTGGGGCGGCTACCCGAGGCCCCGCCCGACGGGGTCGCCGTGGACGCCGATCTGGTCAGGGCCATCGCCGAGGTGGGCGAGGCCGAGGGCCCCGCCGCGGCGTTCCGGGGCATCTGCGACCGCTATGTCGAGCTGCACTCGCGCAGGCTGCTGGCCACGCCGCGTCCCGTGGCCGAGCTGATGGCCAGGCTCGGCGGCACGGCCGGTGCGACGGTCCTCGACCCCGCCTGCGGGATCGGCACGCTGCTGCTCGCCTCCGGCGCCACGCGCGCCCTGGGGCAGGAGCTCAACGAGAGCGCGGCGCGTCTCGCCGGGATCTGCCTGCGGTTCGCGGACGTCGCGGGCGTCGTGACGGCCGGTGACTCGCTGCGGGCCGACGCCTTCCCCGGCGAACTCGCCGACGTGGTGGTCTGCAACCCGCCGTTCAACGAGCGCGGCTGGGGTTACGAGGAACTGACCAGCGATCCCCGGTGGGAGTACGGCCTGCCGCCGCGCGGCGAGTCGGAGCTGGCCTGGGTGCAGCACTGCCTGTCCCATGTGAAACCCGGCGGCCTGGTGGTCATCATGATGCCGGGCACCGCGGCCGCCAGGCGTCCCGGCAGGCGGATCCGGGGCAACCTGCTGCGTGCGGGGGCGCTGCGGGCGGTCATCACGCTTTCTCCGGGTGCCGCTCCCGCCTCCAGCGGCGCGCCCGACCTGTGGGTGCTGCGCCGGCCGGCGCCGGGGGACAGCCCGCCGTCCGACGTGCTGATGGTGAACGCGGGTGAGGATCTCGCCCTGGCCGGCAAGGCGTGGCAGGCGTTCGCCGAGGGTGACGAGCTGCCTCCGGGCAGCGGCAGTGTGCGGATCATCGACCTCCTCGACGAGGAGGTGGACCTGACCACCGGCCACCGGGTGGTGTCGCCGGAGCAGCCCGGCTCGGCGGGGTACGCCGCCGTGCGGGAGCGGACCGAGGCGCTGCTGCGCGGCCTCGACGCGGAGCTGCCCAGGCTGGTGGCCGGCGGACGCGCGGAGCGGCCGATGACGACGCTCGGCGAACTCGCCCGCGCGGGTGTGGTGGCGATCACGCAGGGCCCGCTCAGGATGCCCGACGAGGGCGACCTGCCGGTGCTCACCGCCAAGGACCTGATGCTGGGCCGGGAGCCCAGCGGCCGTACGGCCGACGTGGCGGGCCAGGTGCGGATCGAGGCCGGTGACGTGGTCGCGCCGCTCATCGCGGGAAGCGGCCCGGTCCCGCGCGTGATGACGGGGTCCGGCGCGGTGCTGGGCGCCCAGCTCCTGCTCATCCGGGCCGATCCCGAGCGGCTCGACCCGCATTTCCTCGCGGGATGCCTGCGCGCGGCCGGCGGCACCTCGACCAGGCTGGGCTCCTCGATGCGCTTCGATCCCCGCCGCGCGCAGCTACCCCGGCTCGCCGTCGAGGAGCAGCGCCGGTACGGCGAGGCCTTCCGCCGGCTGCTCGAGTTCGAGGACGCGATGAGGTCGGCGCGGGAGATGAGCGAGACCCTGGTTGCGGCCGGCTTCGACGGCCTGTTCGATGGCACCCTGCGACTCGAATGATCTGACAGTCCCGGGGAGGCGCGGGTGACCCTCATCGCCGGCAGGTACAGGCTCGATCCGGCACGGGCCGGCGGGGGCGGCATGGGCGAGGTCTGGGGTGCCGTCGACGAGCGACTGGGGCGCCGGGTCGCGATCAAGTTCGTGCGGTTCCCCGGTGACGTGCCCGACCGCGACTGGGAGGCCCGTTTCCGGCACGAGGCCACGATCATGGCGAGGCTGTGCCACCCGGGCACGCCCGCCGTCCACGACATGGGGGCGTACGACGACCCGCTGCGCGGGCGGCGGCAGTTCATCGTCATGGAGTACGTCGAGGGGGCCGGGCTCGACGACGTCGTCGCCGAGATCGGGGCCCTGCCCGTGGGGTGGGTGGCGTCGATCGGCGCGCAGGTGGCCGCGGTGCTCGACGCCGCGCACGCCGGGGGGATCCTGCACCGCGATCTCAAGCCGGCCAACCTGATGCTGCGCCGCGACGGCTCGGTCCGGGTGGTCGACTTCGGGCTGGCGATCATGCACGACCCCGCGCTGACGAAGCTGACCCGGACGGGCGAGTGGCTCGGCACCGAGTCCTACATGTCGCCCGAGCAGGTGCGTCAGGAGGAGCCCACCGCCCGCAGCGACCTGTACGCGCTGGGCTGCGTGCTGCACGAACTGCTGACCGGGCGGGCGCTGTTCACCGGCCCGACCCTCTTCAGCGTGATGCGGCAGCAGGTGAGCGTGCCGGCCGCGCCCGCGGGCCGATGGCGGGACGGCGTGCCCGCCGGGCTGGACGACCTGCTGCTGTCGATGCTGGCCAAGGACCCGCGGGACCGGCCCGCGAGCGCCGGGGAGGTCCACGACCGGCTCATGCCGTACCTGACAGACACCGCGCCGCTCCCGGGGTTCACCTCGCCCGCGCCGAGCCCGGCCAGGATGTACGCCGCCGCGGCCGGCCGTACCGGCACGGGCGGCACGGGCGGCACGGGCGGCACGGCGGCCACGCCCGCCGCGTCCCGGGACGGGGACCGTCGCGGCGGGCAGGACGGGTTCAGCCGCGGCGACCTGCGCCGCGCACGGCAGCGTGCGGACTCGCTCGTCCGTGAGTCCCGGTACGCGGAGGCGGCCGCCGTGCTGACCGAGGCCGTCGCCCCGGCCGGCCGGGTGCTCGGCGCGGACGACAGCGAGGTGCTGAGCCTCGGCGTCCACCTCGCCGACGTGCTCTTCGAGGGCGGCGAGCATCTGGCGGCCGCGCAGGCGTTCCACCAGCTCGCCGCGCAGCTCGGCCCGGCAGACGACCGGGCCTTCCAGCTCGGGATGCGCGAGGCGACCTGCTTCCTGCATCTCGGCGACACCGAGACGGCCCTGCGGCTGGCGCGTGAGCTGCTGGCGGGCGAGGCGCACGCCTCGCCCGAGGACGACCCGCGGACCCTGGAGCTGCGCCGGCAGGTCGGCGAGCTGGAGATCGCCGCGGGACGGCACGAGGCGGCCCGGCGGACGCTCGACAGCCTGCTCGGCGACCTCACGGCGCTCTACGGCGCCGCACACCCGGCCACCGAGCGCGTACGCGAGATCCTGGCCGGCCTGTAGACCGTCACCCCAGGCGCCCGGCCAGCGTCCGCACCTCCCCGTGCAGGCCGCGCAGCTCCGCGGCGGTGGGGCTGAGCTCGTAGCCGTGATAGTGGCAGGCGCGGCTCAACGCGGCCCAGCAACCCGCCGCGAGCCGGGCGGCGACGGGATCGCCGTAGCCCTTGAGGCACACGATCTGGACGTGCGTGTCGCAGCGCTCCAGGCCCGGCGCCGTCCTCCGCCAGTAGTCGGCGAGGCACGCCTCGAGGGCCAGCCGGATGAGGAACGCGGCCGCGCGCGGCCATGTCGTGTCCCCCCTGCCGCGCAGCAGGGCGTCCGCGTCGTCGAGGAACGCGACGCACCGGGACATCAGCGAACCTCCCGCAGCGCACGGGCCAGCCGTGTGACGTTGCCGATCGGGTCATCGCCGTGCCCGCGCAGGATGTCGTAGAAGCGCTGCGGGTTGTGAGCGCCCTGGTTGCACGCCCGGTAGACCGCGCCCGCCCAGCCGCCGAAGCGGCGGTCCAGCCGGACCGGCACCTCCTCGCGCCGTACGCCGAGGGCGAGGGCGGCGATCTCACCGGTCGACCGGGCGGCGGAGATGCGGCGTTCGGTCTCCGCGTAGTCGGTCCCCTCCGCCGGCAACCGGCGCCGGGCCGCCTCCACGAACGCCGTCTCCAACGCCACGCGGCACAGCCCCGGCAGGACCGCCTGGCCCACGTCGCGGGGGAGCCTGGGGTTCAGCGCGACCCCGCGTGCCTCCCGCAGCGCGCGCTCCACCGGGTCGAGGTCGACGGCGACGTCGATCTCGGAGCGCTCCCCACGGCGGACCTCGAGGATGGCGGCCTCGATCCCCAGACGCCGGATCGCCTGCGGCAGCCGCGTGTCGTGGGTGAAGACGACCACCTGCCGGTGCCTGGCCACCTCGTCGAGCAGCTGCGCCAGCCCGTCCACCTTCTCGGGGTCCATCGACTGGACGGGGTCGTCGATGACGAGGAAACGGAAGGGGCTGCGGCCGGCGAGAGCGCGGGGGAGGAACAGCGACAGGGCCAGCGCGTGCAGCTCGCCCTGGCTCATCACGCCGAGCGCCGCGCCGGGGATGTCGTCCACGGCCACGCTCAGCTCCGCGCGGCGCTGGTTGCCCCTGCCCTCCAGACGGATCTCCCGCAGCGCCACGTTGCTGTGCCCGCGCATGATCTGCCAGTAGAGGCGCGCCTCCTGGCCCTGTGCCGCCATCCGCTCGGCCCGCAACGTGTCGTGCAGGTCGCGGGCCCAGGCATCGGCCTTCTTCACCAGCGCGAGCCGCGCCTTCGCCTCCTGCCCCGCGCGGGCGTCCCGGCACCAGGCCGCCAGCTCGGGCGCGAGCCGCCGCCAGTCGCCGTCCAGCTCGGCCAGGCGGCGGCGGGCCTCCTCCCGTACGGCCGCGCACTCGGCGGCCAGGCGCAGCCCGGCGGCCTCGAAGAGGCCGGGGTCGAGGACGCCCGGGGTACGGCAGGCCGTCCACGCCCGCCAGACCTCCGCCGCTCCTTCCGGCAGGCCGGGCGGCGGGCCGGCGACGAGCCCGCGCGCGGCCTCGTCCGCCTCCCGCACCTCCCGCCGGGCCGCCGTCGCGTCCGCGGCCTCCCGCCGCAGCCTGGCGACCTCCTCGGCCGCCCGCGCCGCCCAGTCCTCGCCGAGGGCGCCGGGTGTGCCGCAGGTGGGGCAGGAGGGATCGTCCGGATGCCGCCGATGGTGGGACAGGGCGAGATCGAGCAGGTCGGCCCGCCGGCCGGCGTCCTCGGCCGCGGAGTCCCTGAAGCGCTCCGCGGCCCGGCGGGCGTGTCGCAGGCGCTCGGCGGCCTCCCGGACCGCCTGCTCGGCGGGCCCGGTGAGCTCGGCGAGCCGGCGCGTCTGCTCGTGCTCGGCGCCCGGGACGCCCTCGCCCGCCACGAGCGCCTCGACGACGGAGAGGCCGGGATCGGTCCTGCTCAGCTCGGCGTGCGCCGTCGCGGCCCTCGGGTCGGCCACGCCGGCGAGCCGCGCGAGCAGCGCGGGGAGAGCCTGACGCGGCGCGCGCGCGGTCTTCTCGAGCGCCAGCGCCTGGTCGTGCAGGATCGTGCAGGCGTCGGCCAGCCGCCCCAGGCCGAGGATCGCGGAGATCTTGTCGTGGATCTCGGTCGGCCTGTCGAGCGCGGTGCCCAGCTCTGCGTACGGCAGGAAGGGGCGGTGGTCCGTCATGGCCCGCGTCAGGCCGAGCGTGGCGAGCGGCGCCTCGGGGCGGCCGGGGCGGGTGACGGTCGCGGCCGTGGCGTCGTGCCTGTCACCGGTCCAGGTGAGCCTGACCACGCTCGGTTCGCTGTCACCCGCGATCGCCAGCTCGACCTCGATCTCCGGCGAGACCCCGGCGTGGAGGTTGGCGAAGCCGCCGGTCCAGATCTGCGAGCGGTCCCTCCACCGGGAGTTCTCACCGGTGAGCGCCATCTCGACGGCCTCGGCGAAGCTGGACTTCCCCGAGCCGTTCCTGCCCGTGACGAGTGTGAGCCCGTTGCCGGGGGTCAGCGGCAGGCGGGCGGCGCGGCCGACGCCGCGGAACCCCCGGACGCTCACCGCCCCCAGATAGATCCCGGAGACGTCCGGCGACTCCGGCGGCGGGGCGGCACCGAGTGCGGCGCGGACGAGTTCTACCACCTCGGCGGGCGGCTTGTCCTCCGCGAGCCGGGCGTCGAGTTCCTCGTCCAGCGTGGTGGCCCGGAGGGCGTCGGGCATGGGGGATCTCCTGGTGTGCGGGGCGAGCGGGGCGCGCGCGGGCGGCCGCGCGGATGCCGCCCACCAGGAGCAGTAAAGCACAGTTGTGTAGGCCCTTCACGGGCCGATGGAGGATTACCTAGATTTACGCCTATTGTCCGTCGTCGTTCAGGCGTACGGGAAGGTGGGCGAGGCGCCAGGAGACGGGGAAGAACTGGCGGTCGAGGTCGCCGGGCGCGACGGCCAGTTCGAGGCGGGGATAGCGGCGCAGGAGGGCGCCGAAGGCCACCTCGCCCTCCTGCCGGGCCAGCGCCGCGCCCAGGCAGTAGTGCAGGCCGTGACCGAACCCGACGTGGACCTCCTTGTGCCCGTCGGGCTCCCGGGTGATGTCGAGCCGGTCGGGGTCGTCGAAGCGCCGGGGGTCGTAGTTGGCCGACACCAGCACCGCCATCACCGGCTCGCCCCGGCGCACGGTCATGCCGCCGATCTCGACGTCCTCGGCCGCGTACCGGATCCGGGTGCCCTGGACGGGCCCGCACCAGCGCATGAGCTCGTGCACGGCGCGCGGCAGCAGCCCGGGGTCGGCCCGCAGCGCGGCGAGCTGGTCCGGGTGGGTCAGCAGGGCGGCGGTGCCGTTGCCGATCAGATGGGCGGTGGTCTCGTGCCCGGCGAGGACGAGCGTGAGGACCATCGTGACCAGCTCGGTGTCGGTCAGCCGGTCGCCGTCCTCGTCGTGGGTGCGGATCAGGCCGGTCAGCAGGTCGCCGGCGGGTTCGGCCCGGCGGCGGGCGATGAGCTCGCGGATGTAGGTCACCATGTGCCGCAGGGGCTCGGCCACCGCCCCCGGTTCGAGCGACACCAGGCCCTTGCCCCACTCCCGCCACCGCGGGCGGTCCTCCTCGGGAATGCCGACCAGCTCACAGATGACGGTGATCGGCAGGGGGTAGGCGAAATGCTCGATCAGGTCGGCGGCGCCGTCCACGGCGTGACCGGGCAGCCGGTCGAGCAGGTCCTCGGTGATCTCCTCGACCCGGGGGCGCAGCTCCGCCACGCGGCGGGCGGTGAAGGCGCGGGAGACCAGCCTGCGCAGCCGGAGGTGGTCGTCGCCGTCGGCGTCGAGCACGCTGTCGAGGATGTAGGCGGCGTACTCGCGCGGGATGCCGCGGGCCTGGATGAGCTCCTCGCGGATGTTGTGCACGTCCGCACCCGGCACGCTGGCGGGGTTGTTGACGAACCTGCGGTCGCCCAGGACGGTCTTGACGTCGTCGTAGCGCGTGACGAGCCAGACGGGGGAGTTCAGGCCGGGGAAGGAGCCGCGCACCATCGGGGCCTGCTCCCGCAGGCGCGCGTAGCCTCCGAACGGATCGCGCACCAGGTCCGCGTCGAACAGGTTGACGGGCTCCGTCGTGCCGGACGTGCTCATGACCACCCCCGCGGGTTCGGCATGGTGACCGGGGCTGTCAACGTACGTCAGGACGGGCGGCGGAGCAATGGTCAGTCCGTCAAGGAGTGCACGAGAGCTTCCAGGTCGCGCATCAGCCGGTCGGCGCGGGCCGGGCCGTACGCCGCGAGGATCGCGCGCTGGTGCTCGGCGATGCCGGCCTCCAGGCGGGCGAGCAGGTCGCGGCCCCGGTCGGCGAGGAAGACCGCGACCTTGCGGCGGTCGGCCGGGTCGTGGCCGCGGTAGACCACCGCGCGGTCCACCAGCCGGTCCACCGCCTTGGTGAGCGTGGGATGGGGCATCAGCGCGGCCTCGGCCAGGTCTCCCATCGAGTGCCCGCGCCCGTCCGCGAGCGCCTGCAGGATGCGCCACTGCTCGACGGTCACGTCCTCGGCGGCGAGCGCGGCGGCCAGGCCGCGGTTGACGCCGCGCTCGGCCCGGCTAAGCAGGTAGGCGAGCGACGACCCGAGGCCGGTGACCGGTTCGGTCAGGGGATACTCGTGCACGTGGCCGATCCTGTCACAGTCGTCATCGACCCTCTCGAGGCTCATCTGCTACGCGCGGACACGCTGCGTGTCGCGCTGGTGGTGCCGGTCTCCGGCGTGCTCGGGCTGCTCGGGCCGGGGGCGATCAACTGCGCCCTGCTCGCCGCCCGCGAGGTCAACGCCGCCGGCGGGATCCTGGGCCGGCCGGTCGAGCTCGTGCTCGTGGACGGGGGCCGCGGCCCCGGGGCGGTCGCTCGTGAGGTGGGGGGCCTGGTGCGGGCCGGCGCCGTCGAGGCGGTGGTCGGCACCCACGCCAGCGACGTGCGCGTGGCGGTGGAGCGGGCGCTGCGCGGCGCGGCGCCGTTCGTGTACACCCCGCCGTACGAGGGCGGGGCCAGCCGCCCCGGCGTCTACTACCTCGGCGAGCCGGCCGCGCTGCAGGTCGGCCCGGCCATCGACTGGCTGGTCGAGCGCCGGCGGGCCAGGCGCTGGTTCCTGCTCGGCAACGACTACGTCTGGCCGCGGCTGGTGCACGCCTCGGCCCGCGAGCACCTGCGCGGCCGATCGGCGGCGATAGTGGGGGAGCGGCTCGTCCCGCCCGGGACCGGGCTCATGGACCGGCTGATCGAGGAGCTGGCCGTGACGCGGCCGGACGCCGTCCTGCTCACCCTGATCGGCAGCGATCTGATCGCCTTCAACCGGGCCTTCGCCGCGAGCGGTCTCGGTTGCGTGCGGCTGTGCGGCGCGCTGGAGGAGCACGGCCTGCTCGCGGCCGGGGGCGACACGACCGGCGGGCTGTACGCCGCGATGGGCTACTTCGGCGGCATCGCCACCGACGCCAACCTCGGCCTGGCCGAGCGCTACACCGCGATGTTCGGCCCGGAGGCGCCGCTGCTCAACGGGCACGGGCACGGCTGCTACGAGGGCGTGCTCATGCTGGCCGCCCTGGCGCGGCGGGCGGGCACGCTGGCGGTGCCGGCCGTCGAGGCGGTCGCCGACGGCGCGACGATCGTCTCCGGGCGCGGCCCGCTCACGCTGGCCGCGCGCCAGGTGCGTCAGCGGGTGTACCTCGCCCGGGCCGACGGGCTGGACTTCGAGGTCGTCGCGTCGCTGATGCGCCCGATGTAAAACTTTCACCAGAAACCTTTTCGAATTCAAGGATTACCCCTATCGTACGGCTCTGCCCCCGTGCTTCAAGGGCCCGTGCTTCACGGACCCGTGCTTCAAGGAGCCGATCCATGTCCTCCCCTCGACCAGAGGCGCCCGGCGTCGAGCGCTTCGGCTACCAGCAGGAGTTGCGGCGCTCTCTGGGCTTCGCCGACCTGCTCATCTACGGCCTGATCTTCATGGTGCCGATCGCGCCGTTCGGCATCTTCGGCAGCGTCTTCCAGTCGTCCGGCGGGATGGTGGCGCTCGCCTACGTGATCGGCATGGTCGCGATGGCGTTCACCGCCCTTTCCTACGCCCAGATGGCCCGCGCGTTCCCGATGGCGGGCTCGGTCTACACGTACGCGGGCCGGGGCATCGCCGCCCCGGTCGGCTTCCTGGCGGGCTGGGTCATCCTGCTCGACTACGTCCTGGTGCCGGCCCTGCTGTACCTCGTGGCGAGCGCCGCCATGACGTCGTTCGTGCCCGGAGTGCCGATCTGGGTGTGGCTGATCGCCTTCATCGTGCTCAACACGGTGGTCAACTACCTCGGCATCGAGATGACCGCCAGGATGAACAAGATCATGCTGATCGCCGAGCTGATCGTGCTGGCGATCTTCCTCGTCGTCGGGATCGTCGCCCTCGCGCAGGGCAAGGGCCACGGCGACGCCCTCAGCCCGTTGTTCGACTCCTCGACGTTCTCCTGGCCGCTGGCGTTCGGGGCCGTGTCCGTCGCGGTGCTGTCGTTCCTGGGGTTCGACGGAATCTCGATGCTCGCCGAGGAGAGCCGCGTCGAGACCCGCCGTCTCGGCCGGTCGATGGTCTTCGCCCTCGCTCTGGCCGGCGCGCTGTTCGTCGTGCAGACCTGGGTGGCGGCGCTGCTCACCCCCGACCGCGCCACGCTGCTCAGCGAGGGCGACGCCGCGGGCACCGCGTTCTACGACACCGCGGAGTACGCCGGCGGCCACTGGCTGAGCGTGCTGACGGCCGTCGCCACCGCGGTCGCCTGGGGCTTCGCCAACTCCCTCGTCGCCCAGGCGGCCACCTCCCGCCTGCTGTTCGCGATGGCCCGCGACCGCCAGCTCCCGGCGTTCCTCGGCAAGGTGCACCCCAAGCACCGGGTGCCGGTCAACGCCACGTTCCTGGTGGCGGGGGTGTCGCTGGTCCTCGGCCTGTACATGAGCTCGCGCGACGACGGCATCACACTGCTCGGCACGCTGGTCAACTTCGGCGCGATGACCGCGTTCCTCGCCCTGCACGTGTCGGTCGTCGTCCACTATGTCGTCCGGAGCCGCAGCCGGGACTGGTGGCGGCACCTCGTGGCCCCCGCGATCGGCTTCCTGATCCTGCTCTACGTCGTGATCAACGCCAACATCGCCGCCCAGGTGCTCGGCTTCGTCTGGCTGGCGATCGGCGTCGTGATCCTCGCCGGTTCCATCCTGATGGGCCGGCGCCCCACCCTGTCCGCCGTCACCCCGGAGGCCAACGAGTGAACGTCGTGTCCTACCGCCCCCGTCCCGACGACCTGTCCTACACCTTCGGCGGCCGCCCGGCCGTCGAGTCCGTCGCCCCAGGCGCGGTGCTGGAGCTCTACACCGAGGACTGCTTCGGCGGCCGGGTGCGCGGTCCCGGCGACCTGCCGTCGCAGGTCTGCGAGTTCCCGTACCTGAACCCCGTCACCGGCCCGTTCCACGTCGAGGGGGCCGAGCCCGGCGACACCCTGGCCCTGCACTTCGTCTCCATCGAGCCCGCCCGCGACTGGGCCGTCTCCACGACGTTCCCGCACTTCGGCGCGCTGACCTCGACGCACACCACCGCCACGCTCCAGCCGCCGCTGGAGGAGGCCGTCTGGACGTACGAAGTGGACGCCGAGCGGCGGACCGTGCGCTACCGGGCGCGGCGCGGCGACTTCGCCGTCGAGATGCCGCTCGACCCCATGCACGGGACCGTGGGCGTCGCCCCGGCCGCCGCCGAGGCCCGGATGACCATCACCCCGGACGCCCACGGCGGCAACATGGACACGCCGGAGCTGCGCGCGGGAGTGACCGTCTACCTCGGCGTCAACGTGCCGGGCGCGCTGTTCGCCGTCGGCGACGGCCACTGCCGCCAGGGCCACGGCGAGGTCTGCGGCACCGCCGTCGAGGCGGCGATGAACACCGTCGTCGCGGTCGAGCTGATCAAGGGCGTCGCCACGCCGTGGCCGCGGCTGGAGGACGACCGCCACATCATGTCCACGGGCTCGGCCCGGCCGCTGGAGGACGCCTACCGGATCAGCCAGCACGATCTCGTGACCTGGACGTCCTCCCTCACCGGGCTCGACGAGCTGGACGCCTACCAGCTCGTCAGCCAGGGCGGGGAGGCACCGGTCGGCAACGTCTGCGACACCAACTACACGATGGTGGCCAAGCTGCCCAAGGCGTACATCGGCGACCCGGGCGTGTACGGCGGCGCGCACGCCCGACTGCGCGCCCTCGGCGAGGAGTACCTCAGCCGTTGAGGAACCGCAGGACGTGCGGGAGCACGTCGGCGGACCTGGTCCAGCCGGCCTGGTGGTCGGCGCCGGGCACCGGGAAGAACCCGGCGCCGGCCCGCCCGGCGACCTCGCGCATGGGCTCGTGCCAGGGGTCGCCGGTGCCGCAGTAGAGCAGCAGCGGGACCTCGGCCGCCGTCAGCACGGTGTCGAAGCCGCGCTCGGGGGAGAACGCCGCGAAGTTCGCGCGGAAGGCCTCTTCGTCCCCCGCGTCGATCACCGCCGCCTGTTCGGGGTCGGCGTAGGCGCCCTGGCGGAGCAGGCCGAACACGTCGGTGTCCGCGGGCAGCCCGAGGGTCCGCAGCGCGTGGCCGAGCGCCGAGCCGAAGCCGTCCACGGGATCGTAGGAACCCGCCACCAGGCCGGCGCAGCGCTGCGGAGCGTGCCGCAGCACGGCATAGCCGGTGAGCGCGCCCAGCGAGTATCCCCAGAACACCGCACGCCCGACTCCGGCGTCGTCGAGGACCGCGGCGACGTACTCGGCCCGGCGGCGCGACGTGTACGCCGCGGGATCGCGGGGCGCGTCGCTGCCGCCCATGCCGAGCGGGTCGATCGCGATCACCCTGTGACTGCGCGCCAGCACGCCGGTGTAGCCCGCGCGGGCCCACGAGGCCGCGGTGCCGAACATCCCCGGATGGAGCACGAGCGGCGGCCCGTCCCCCCGGACCTCGTAGTGGATTTTGTACCCGTTGCTTGACGCGAGCGGCACGGCTGTACTCCCCCTATGCCATCTGGCCTGGATTGTTACCTCTTGTAACGGAAGTCATTGTGCGGGACGATCATGGGCGGCGGAAGGAGGCACTTTCTTGTCACGACGGAACACGGCTGTTACGGACCAGGTCGCGCCGCCCGAGGAGGAGTGCCCGCTGCCGGAGGTGCTCGGGCTGATCGGCGACAAGTGGAGCGCGCAGGTGCTGCTCGAACTCGGGCACGGGCCGCGTCGCTTCACCCAGCTGGAGCGCGCGGTCGAGGGCATCAGCCGGCGGATGCTGACGCTCAACCTGCGCGCCCTGGAACGCAACGGTCTGGTCACCCGCACGGTCCATCCGGACGCGCCGCCCCGGGTCGAGTACGCCGTCACCCCGCTCGCCGAGGAGATCCGGGAGCCACTGGAGGCGCTCGCGGCCTGGGCGCGGCGGAACAGGGCGGCCCTGTCGGCCGCCCGCCGCGCCTACGACCGGCGCGGCT
The DNA here is from genome assembly GCF_039649665.1 of Microbispora sp. ZYX-F-249. Taxonomy (NCBI): domain Bacteria; kingdom Bacillati; phylum Actinomycetota; class Actinomycetes; order Streptosporangiales; family Streptosporangiaceae; genus Microbispora; species Microbispora maris. The sequence continues at coordinate 119,085 of NZ_JBDJAW010000020.1, forward strand.
GACGGGGTCAGAGCCAGCCGTTGTGGCGGGCGACCCGGACGGCCTCCATCCGGTTGCGGGTGCCGGTCTTGGTGATGCACGCCGACAGGTGGTTGCGTACGGTGCTCTCCGACAGGTGGAGACGCCGGGAGATGTCGGCGGCGGTGGAGCCGTCGGCGGCGGCGGCCAGCACGTCGCGCTCACGCGAGGTCAGCGGGTTCGGCCCGGCGCTGAGGGCGGCCGTGGCCAGCGCCGGATCCACCACGACCTCACCGGCCAGCACCCGCCTGATCGCCTGGGCCAGTTCGCCGACGGGCCGGTCCTTGACGACGAAGCCGCGGGCGCCCGCGTCCAGGGCCCGGCGCAGGTAACCGGGCCGGCCGAACGTCGTGACGATGACCACCACGCATCCGGGGAGGGCGGCCCGCAGGTCCGTGGTCGCGTCGAGCCCGCTCCCGCCCGGCATCTCGATGTCGAGCAGGGCCACATCGGGCTTGGCCCGCAGCGCGGCGGGCACGATCTCGTCCGCCGTGCCGACCTGCGCGACGACCTCGAAGTCGTCCTCCAGGTCGAGCAGCACGGTGAGCGCGTCGCGCATCATCGTCTGGTCCTCGGCGATGAGCACGCGGGTCATGGGCCATCCTCCGTGCCGTTGTCCGTGCCGGTGCCGGTGCCGGTGCCGTCGTCGTCCACGCCCGCGTGCGGGATCTCGGCGGTGAGGACGAATCCGCGCGGCAGACGGGCGGTGCTCAGCCGCCCGCCCGCCGCGGCCAGCCGCTCGCGCAGCCCGCGCAGGCCGCTGCCGTCCTCGTCACCGGCGGCGCCACCGGCTCCGTCGTCGCTGATCTCGACCAGCACCGGGTCGCGGTCGCGGCGCAGGGTGATGACGCAGCGCCGGGCGCCGGAGTGCCGCACGACGTTCGTGATCCCCTCCCGGACGACCCAGCTCAGCAGCATGTCGGTCTCCCGCGACAGCGCGGGCCCCGACTCCTTCACCACGCAGTCGACGCCTGCCGTGGCCAGGGCCGCCCTGGCGCTGTCCAGTTCGAAGGCGAGGCTCGCGTCCCGGTAGCCCGTGACCGCCTCGCGCACCTCGGTCAGCGCCTGCCGCCCGATGGCCTCGATGTCCGCGGCGTGCCGCATGGCCGCCTCCGTGTCGCGCGGGGCGAGCCGCCGTACGGCCTCGGCCTTGACGACCACCATCGAGAGCGTGTGGCCGAGCAGGTCGTGCAGGTCGCGGGAGAAGCGCAGCCGCTCGGCCGAGACGGCGGCGACGGCGAGCTTCTCCCGGGTCCGGCCGAGCTCCTCGATCACCTCGCTCATCCGGCGGAAGCCGTACGTCGTGATCCCGGCGAGGAAGGTGGTCAGCGCGGTGCCCCACAGCGCCTCGGCGATCGAGCCGCCGTGGGCCGGGAGGACCGCGGCCAGCACGGCCGTGACGGCGACGAGCGGGGGCGCCGCGCGGACCGGGAGCACGAGCGCCACGGCCACGGCGAGCAGGGAGAACAGCGTCTGCCACCCGTCCGTCCCGTAGGCCAGGGCCGCCGTGATCGTGACCGCCGCGAGCAGCGCGACGAACGCCACCGGCAGGGGCCGAACGTGCGGGCGGGCCCGGCGGGCGGTCAGCACGGCTCCCGCGAACGACATCCCCGCGGCGGCCACCAGGGCCCACGCGGGCCAGGCCGGCACCGCCGACGACGCGGCGGCGGCCGGCGCCAGCAGCAGCAGGAGGGTCAGCCCGAACGCCGGAGCGAGCAACCGCACCGGCAGCCGTACGGGCAGCCGCGGCCGGAAAAGGCGCGGCGGGGAGGATCCGGGCTCGCACCCGTCCGCGCGCGCCGCCGCTTCTGTCATGGCCGCCATTATCGTCGGCGCGCGGCGGGAGCGGACAGGGCGCGATGTCCCGCATCCGGCGGTACGAATCACCCGGGTCTTCGGTCACACCGGGCCGGGACCTCGGCACCTGGAGACGGCCCGGGGGCGCGTCGCAGACTGGCCCGGGGGTGCCTGCGATGAGACGGTGCAACGAGGAGGTCGCCGGGCTGCTGCAGGAGTACGCCGACCTGATCGCGATCACCGGGGGTGACGCGTTCAAGGTGCGGGTCTACGAGAAGGCGGCCCGGTCGGTCGGCGGGTACGGCCGGGAGATCGACGGCATGGACGCGGCGGGCCTGCGGGCGATCCCGAACGTCGGCGCGTCGATCGCCGCGAAGATCGACGAGTACCTGCGGACCGGGTCGATCCACCAGCTGGAGGAGCTGCGTACGCGGATCCCCGCCGGGGTCCGCCTGCTGACCACGATCCCCACGCTCGGGCCGAAGAAGGCCATGGCGCTGTATCACGAGCGGGGCGTCGACTCGATCGAGAAGCTGGAACACGCGATCCACGCCGGGGCCCTGCAGGGAATGCACGGATTCGGCGCGAAGACCGAGGAGAACCTGCTCCACGGCATCGACGTGATCCGCAAGACCGGCAGCCGGGTGCACATCGGGATCGCCATGGCCGTCGCCGACGAGGTCGTCCCCGCGCTGTCGGCCGTGCCGGGCTGCGAGCGCTGCGCGTACGCCGGGTCGCTGCGGCGGATGAAGGACACGATCGGCGACGTCGACGTCCTGGCCACGGCCGACGATTCGGCCGCCCTGATGACGGCCTTCACCACGCTGCCGTACGTCACCGAGGTGATCGCGCATGGCGAGACCAAGAGCTCGGTGCGCACGGCGTCGGGGCTCCAGGTCGACCTGCGGGTGGTGCCGGGGGACTCCTGGGGGGCCGCGCTGCAGTACTTCACCGGCTCGAAGGCGCACAACATCCGCACCCGCGAGATCGCCGTGCACCGGAAGCTCAAGCTGTCGGAGTACGGCGTGTTCGACGTGGCGACCGGAGAGAAGATCACTTCGGCGGACGAGGCGGAGGTGTACGGCATGCTCGGCCTGCCGTGGATCGAGCCGGCCCTCCGCGAGGACACCGGGGAGATCGAGGCCGCGCTGGGCGAGGGGCTGCCGCGGGTCGTGACCTTGGCCGACATCCGCGGCGACCTGCACACGCACACGGACCTGACCGACGGGCTCGCGCCGCTGGAGGAGATGGCCGAGGCGGCGGCCGCCCGGGGCTACGACTACTACGCGGTGACCGACCACGCGCCCGGCCTGTCCATGCAGCGGATGACCGGTGAGAAGGCGCTCGCCCAGCGGGAGCGGCTCCGCCGCCTCGGCGCCGCCCGCCCCGGCATGACGCTGCTGCACGGGTGCGAGCTCAACATCGGCCCGGAGGGCGAGGTCGACTGGCCGCCGGAGTTCCTGGCCGGGTTCGACCTGTGCGTGGCCTCGGTGCACTCGCACTTCACCCAGCCGGCCGAGGAGATGACCCGGCGGCTGGTCCGGGCCTGCGAGAACCCGTACGTGAAGATCATCGGCCATCCGACGGCGCGGGTCATCGGCAGGCGGGAGCCGGTGGACGCCGACTGGCCGCGGGTGTTCGACGCCTGCGCCCGCACGGGCACGGCGCTGGAGATCGACGCCTTCCCCGACCGGCTCGACCTGCCCGCGGACCTGGTCAGGCGGGCGGCCGGCCGGGGCGTGCTGTTCGCGATCGACAGCGACGCGCACGCCGTGCCGCACCTGGCGAACATGCGGTACGGCGTCGGCACCGCGCAGCGAGGCTGGCTCACCCCCGATCGGGTAATCAACACCTGGCCACTCGACCGGCTGCGGGAGTTCCTCCGCCCGCGATGAAGGGGGTTCGATGCTGACGATCGGCAGGCGGCCGCTGCCCGTGGTGGGCCGCGCCCGGATGTACGTGTGCGGGATCACGCCCTACGACACGACCCATCTCGGCCACGCCAGGACGTTCGTGTGGGCCGACGTGGCGGCCCGGGTGCTGCGGCACACCGGTGCGCCTGTCGAGGTCTGCCGCAACGTCACCGACGTGGACGACGTGCTGACCTCGGCCGCGCGCCGGGCCGGCAGCCCCTACGACAGCTTCGCCGCCGTGCAGCAGTTCTACTTCGACCGGGACATGGCGGCGTTGCACGTGCACCCGGTGACGTACGAGCCGCGGGCGCACACGTACGTGCCGCAGGTCGTGGCGCTCGCCCGCGCCCTGGTGGAGCTGGGCCACGCCTACGAGCGGGACGGCGCGGTGTACTTCCGCGGCGCGGGCGTGCGCGAACGGGCCGGGCTCGGCGCCGGCGAGGCGGCCCGCCTGCTGGCGGAGTTCGGCGACGATCCGGACGACCCCGGCAGGGACGACCCGGCGGACGTCGCCGTCTGGCGGCGGTCGGCGGCGGGGGAGCCGGGCTGGCCGAGCCCGTGGGGCGACGGACGGCCCGGGTGGCACGCCGAGTGCGCCGCCATGGCGCTGACGACGTTCGGGCCGGCCCTCGACCTGCACGCTGGCGGCGCCGACCTGCGCTTCCCGCACCACGCGTACGAGGCGGCGATGGCCGAGGCGGCGACCGAGGTGCGGCCGTTCGCCCGCGCCTGGCTGCACGTGGGGGTGGTCCGCGTGGACGGCGCGAAGATGGCCAAGTCGGCGGGCAACCTCGTGTTCACCGCCGACCTGCTGCGGGACCACCCGGCCGGCGCCGTGCGCCTGCTGCTGCTCGATCACCCGTGGGCGGCCGACTGGGACTACCGCCCCGGCGGCCTGGAGGAGGCCGCCGCCCGGCTGGAGCGGCTCCACCGTGCTGCCTACCGACCTGCGGCCGGGCGGCCCGGGACGCAGGCGGCGGGCGAGCACGCGGCGGTGCGCGCGCTGCTGAACGACCTGGACACCGCGGCCGCCCTGGCGATCGCCGAGGAGGAGGGCGGGCAGGCCGCCCGCACGGTGATCGCGCTGCTCGCCCTCGGCTGACGACGGCTCGCCGGGCGCAGGGTCACAGAGGATGTCGCGCCAGGCCGGACCCACCGGTCGCGGCGAACCGCGCGATCATCGCGTGGGGGTCGTAGTCGTCGTGGACGGCGACGACGTCTCCTTCGCGCCCGGCCGCGGCCAGAAGGGAGGCGGCGATGGACGCCCGGTAGCCACTGGCGCAGTGCGTCCACACCTCGCCGTCCGGCACCTCGTGCAGCCGGGACGGCAGCTCGTGCAGCGGGATGTGGACCGCGCCGGGCACGTGCGACTCGCGCCACTCCGCGTCGCGGCGCACGTCCAGGACCACGACCGGGCGGTGGCGGCGCACGGTCGCCAGCTCGGCGAAGGTAGCCGTGGGCATGGACGCGGGCTTGTCGTCGCCGGCCCAGTCGGCGGGCCCTCCGGTGGCGGCCGCGGCGGGGCGGTCGATGCCGATCCGCGCCAGTTCGCGCTGGGCCTCCGCGATGTCCCCCGGCGTCTCGCCCAGCAACGTCAGCGGTGTTCCCCAGGGGATGAGCCAGCCCAGGTAGACGGCGAAGTTGCCGTCCAGCCCGAAGTTGAGCACCCCGGCCAGGTGACCCGCCGCGAACGCCGTACGGGACCGCAGGTCCACGACCCACTCGCCGGCCCGCAGGCGGCGGCGCAGCTCGGCGGCGTTCGCGCGGCGCGGCGCGGACAGGTCGGGCGCGTCCGCCCCGGCCCGGTTGAGCGTGGGCATGTGCGCGTAGTAGGCGGGGTAGGCGTCCAGCCCGGCCAGCAGCGACCGGACGTACTCGTCCTCGCCGCGCGTCAGGGCCGGGTTGACCCGCCGCTCCAGGCCGATGGTCGACTCGGTGACCTCCGACTGGGTGGCCGAGCAGAAGCTGCCGAACCCGTGCGTGGGCAGGACGTCCGTCTCGGGCGGCAGCTCGCGGGCCAGCCGGTTCGCCGAGGCGTACTGCGCCCGCGCCAGCGTGCCGGTGTGCTCGCGGCCGAGCAGGTCGGGCCGCCCGGTCGTGCCGTGCAGCAGCGAGCCTCCGGTGAAGACGGCGGGCGGCCGGTCCGGCGACTCCAGCACGTACGACAGGTGGGTGAAGGTGTGGCCGGGGGTGGCGACGGCGCGCAGGCGCGTCCGCGGGCCGATCTCGACCACGTCCCCGTCCTCGATCGGGCAGCGGTCGAACGCCACGGGGTCGGCCGCGTTCACGTGGTAGTCCGCGCCGGTGGCCGCGGCCAGCGCCGGCCCGCCGGTCACGTAGTCGTTGTGGACGTGGGTCTCGAACACGTGGCGGATCTCGACGCCGCGCCGCTCGGCCAGGCGGAGCATCCGGTCGATGTCCCGCTGCGGGTCCACCACGAAGGCGACCTCACCGTCGGTGCCGAGGTAGCTGCGGTCGCCCAGGGAGGGGGTGTCGACAGGGATTATCTCGATCATTCATGTCCCTCCTCGTCTTCTGAGGCACCCGTACCCTGGGAAAAGGACTTCACCTCCTCCCGGGTCGGCGGGACCGCGCCGGCGCGGGTGCAGACGATCGCGGCGGCGGCGCAGCCGCGCCGCAGCGCCCCGGCCACGCGCTCCGCGCCGAGCGGAGCGCCGTCGAGCGCGTCGAGCGCGTCGAGCGCGTCGAGGTAGGCGGCGGTGAAGGTGTCGCCCGCGCCGACCGTGTCGACGACCTCGACGGCCGGGGCCGGGCAGGCGATCACCTCGCCGTCCAGCACCGCCGCGGCGCCGTCGCCGCCCCGGGTGACCACCACGAGAGCCGGGCCGAGACCGGTCCAGCGCCGCGCCACCTCGGGCCAGGGCTCGCCGGGATACAGCCAGTCGAGGTCCTCGGCGCTCACCTTGACCAGGCGGGCGAGCCGTACGCACTCCTCGACGTGAGCCAGTGCGCGGGCATGGTCGCCGATGAGGGACGGCCGGATGTTCGGGTCGTAGGACACAGTGATCCCCGCCTCGGCGGCGACCCGCATCAGGCCTCTGACGTGATCGCCGCCCGGGGCCGCGAGCGTGGCCAGCGAGCCGGTGTGCAGGCAGGTCACCCCGTCGAGCGCGACCGGGGCGGAGAAGGCCCAGTCGAAACGGAAGTCGTAGGAGGCCGAGCCGTCCGCGCCGACGCGGGCGAAGGCCAGTCCGGTCGCCGCCGCGGGTGCGAGGTCGCCGGTCCCGATCCCGTGCCGGGTCAGGTGATCGCGGAGCAGGCCGCCGAAGAAGTCGTCTCCGGCCTCGCCGGCGAACCGCACCGGCCGGCCCAGCGCCGCGAGGGCCACGGCGACGTTGAGCGGGCTGCCGCCGGGCACGGCGGCGAAGGTCCACGACCCGGGCGCGCCGATCAGGTCGACCAGGCTCTCGCCGACCACCAGATAGGTCATCCGGTCTCCTCCGCGAGCACCCGCTGGGCGACGGCGAACGCGGCGTTGGCGGCGGGCACGCCGCAGTAGATCGCGGTCTGCAGCAGCACCTCCTTGATCTCGTCGGTGGTGAGCCCGTTGCGCCGCGCCGCCCGCACGTGCATGGCGAGCTCCTCCAGGTGCCCGCGCGCGACCAGGGCGGTGAGCGTTATGCAACTGCGGGTCCGGCGGTCCAGCCCGGGCCGGGTCCAGATCTCGCCCCAGGCGTACCGGGTGATCAGGTCCTGGAAGTCGGCGGTGAACTCGGTGGTCCGCTCCCGCGCCCGGTCCACGTGCGCGTCGCCCAGCACCTCGCGGCGCACGCGCATGCCGTCGTCGTAGCTCACGCCGTCCTCCAGCGGGTGGTCAGGTGGCGCACGATCGCCTCGTTCACGACGTCCGGGCGTTCGGCGGTGGCCAGGTGGGCGGCCCCCGGCACCACCAGCAGCTCCGCGCCGGGGATGCCCCCGGCCAGGACCTCGGCGTGCTCGGGCGGGGTGGCCGGGTCCTCCGCCCCGGCCACCACCAGCGCCGGCGCGCGGACCTCGCCGAGCCGGTCGCGGACGTCGAACACGGACAGGGCGTCGCAGCAGGCGGCGTACCCCTCGCGGTCCACGCCGGCCAGCATGTCCAGGTAGCGCCCGGCGCCGGGGAAGCCCGCCGTGAACCACCGGCTTCTCGTCGCCTCGGTCAGGGGCTTGGTGCCCTCGGCACGGACCAGAGCGGCGCGTTCGCGCCAGCTCTCCGGGGTCCCGAACCGGGCGGAGGTGCAGCACAGGACCAGGCTCGCGACGCGGTCCGGCGCGCGCAGCGCCAGCGTGGTCCCGACGGCCCCGCCCAGCGACACCCCCGCGTACGCGACCGAGCCCAGGCCGTGCCGGTCGAGCAGCGCCAGCACCCCGTCGGCGAGATCGTCCACGGTCAGATCGCGCGGGAAGCCGGACGCCGCCGGGGAGCCGCCGTGGCCGGGCAGGTCGTAGCGGAGCACCCGCCAGGTGCGGGTGAGCGCGGGAAGCTGCGGCTCCCACAGGTCGAGGGTCGTGCCCAGCGAGGGCCCGAGCACGACGACCGGGGCGTCCGGCGGCCCGTCGAATCGGTGGTGCGGGATCATGGTGCCTTTCCCTTGTGGTGCTCCAGAGCTCGGTCGACCAGAGCGGGCGCCGCCCCGACGCCGGGGTCCTCCCCGTGTCCGGCCAGCACGGCGAGCAGGTGATCGAGATTGTGCCGCATGCGCTCGGGGAACACCTCGAGCCCCTCCGCCAGCTCGGCGGCCGTCCCGGCCGCGCCGCCCGCCAGGCGCAGGCACTCGCGCAGCGGCTGCCACTCGGCGTGCCAGCTCCCGGCGGGCCGCTCGTGCTCGGCGACCCGCGAGGCGAGCAGGACCTGTGCCTGCGCCGGTGCCTGGAGCGCCGCCGACCTGATCATCGTGGCGAGCACCGGGTTGCGTTTGTGCGCCATCGCCGACGAGCCGCCCCGGCCCGGCGCGGCGGGCTCGGCGATCTCGCCCACCTCGCTCTGCGCCAGCAGGATCACGTCGGTGGCGAGTTTGCCCAGCGCGCCGGTCACGGCGGCGAGCGCGCAGGCCAGGTCGGTCACCGGGGTGCGCAGCGTGTGCCAGGGCAGCACCGGCTCGGCCAGCCCGGTCTCGGCCGCGAACAGCGGCAGCAGGTCGAGCGCCCCGTCCCCGTATCCGGCCATGGTGCCGGCCGCGCCGCCGAGCTGGACCGGCAGCCGCACCGCCGCCAGGCGATCGCGGGCGTCCCGGCAGCCGGCCAGCCACCCGGCGGCCTTCAGCCCGAACGTGGTGGGCACGGCCTGCTGCCCGAGCGTACGGCCCGCCATCGGCGTGTCGCGGTGGCGGGCGGCCAGCCGGGCCAGCGCGGCGAGCACCCGGTCGAGGTCGCGCAGGATCGTCTCGCGGGCTCGCGCGGCCACCAGCATCGACGCTGTGTCGAGGATGTCCTGGCTGGTGGCGCCGTGATGCACCCAGGAGCCCGCCTCGCCGGCCGCGGCCCGCAGATCCTTCACCAGCGGCACGACGGGGTTTCCCGCGTCCCTGGCACGGCGGGCGAGATCGGCGGGGTCGTACCCCTCCGGACGGGCCGCTTCGGCGATCGCGGCGACGGCCCGCTCAGGGACGACGCCGAGGCGGGCCTGCGCCCGCGCGAGGCAGACCTCCGTCTCCAGCATCGCCCGCAGCCAGGCGTCGTCGTCCGTGACCGCCGCCACGTCCGTGCCCGCCCACACGGGGCACAGCAGCCCCACGTCAGAACTCAAGGAAGACCGTCTCCTGCTCGCCCTGCAGCCGTACGTCGAACCGGTAGACGTCCTGCCCGTCCGGGCGGGCGAGCAACGTCGCGCGGCGCGCCGGGTCCAGCGAGCCGAGCAGCGGGTCGGGCACGTCGGCGAGGTAGACGCGGGTCCGCACCGGCTTGAGCAGGCCCCGCGCGAAGACCAGCAGCGCCAGGTAGGGCCGGGCGGGCGGCACGAGGCGGAACCGGTAGGAGCCGTCGGGCGCGGTGCCGCACCGGCCGAAGCCGGAGACCCCGGCCCCGGTGCGGCCCAGGGCGCCCCGCGTGCCCGCCTCGCCCGTCCAGAGCTCCAGCAGGGCGTCCGGGATCGGCTCGCCCGCGCCGTCCAGCACCCGGCCGGTGATCGTCACCGCTCCCGGATGACCCTCGGGCGCGAGCTCCCAGTCGGCGGCGTACGGCAGGGCGAACCCGAAGAACGGGCCGACGGTCTGCGAGGGGGTGGTCACGCGTCCTCCATCGGGGTACGGCCGAGCACCACGTCCCAGCGGTAGCCGAGCGCCCACTCCGGCTCGGTGACGTCGAGGTCGAACGCGGCGACGAGCCGCTCGCGGGCGGCCGGGTCGGGAATGGACCGGAAGATCGGGTCGAAGGCGAACAGCGGGTCGCCCGGGAAGTACATCTGGGTCACCAGGCGCTGGGTGAAGGACGTGCCGAACACCGAGAAGTGGATGTGCGCGGGCCGCCAGGCGTTGGGGTGGTTGCGCCAGGGATAGGCCCCCGGCTTGATCGTGACGAACCGGTAGCGTCCCTCGTCGTCGGTCAGGCACCGGCCCGCGCCGGTGAAGTTGGGGTCGAGCGGCGCCGGGTGCTGGTCGCGCTGGTGGGCGTACCGTCCGGCGGAGTTGGCCTGCCAGATCTCCACCAGAGTGCCGGGGACCGGCCGGCCCGAGGCGTCGAGGACGCGCCCGGTGACGATGATGCGCTCGCCGAGCGGCTCGCCCGCGTGGCCCGCGGTCAGGTCGGCGTCGAGCGGGTCCACCTCGCCGTGGCCGAAGACCGGGCCGGTCAGCTCGGCCGCCTCGGGGTCCTCCTTCATCGGCAGCGGCTCCCGGGAGGGCGCCCGCAGGACGGTGCTGGCGTAGTCCGGATACAGGTAGGGCGGGTGTGTCACGATGTCTCCTCTTCATAGGGCAGGCCCACGTAGTTCTCCGCCAGCGTCGTCCCGGCCGCCTCCGAGGACGTCACGTAGTCGAGGTAGGAGGTCTGCAGCTTCCTGGCGTAGGCGTCGTCGGACTCGAACGTGTGCAGCAGCGTCGTCATCCACCACGAGAAGTGCTGGGCCCGCCACACGCGGGGCAGGCAGGCCCGCGAGTAGCCGTCCAGGGCCTCCGTCGAGCCGTCGGCGAAGAAGCGCGCCAGCGCCTCGGTCAGCACCCGCACGTCGGCGACCGCCAGGTTGAGCCCCTTCGCGCCGGTCGGCGGCACGATGTGCGCCGCGTCCCCGGCCAGGAACAGCCTGCCGTACTGCATGGGCTCGGCCACGAAGCCGCGCATCGGCGTGATCCCTCTTTCGACGATATCGCCGGTCGCGAGGGTGAAGCCGGGCACGGTCTCCAGCCGGGCCCGCAACTCGGCCCAGATCCGCTCGTCGGGCCACTCGGCGAGGTCCTCGTCGGGCGCGACCTGGAGGTAGAACCGGCTGATCTCCGGGGAGCGCATGCTGTGCAGCGCGAAGCCGCGCTCGGTCCGCGCGTAGATCAGCTCCTCCGACGACGGCTTCACCCGGGCCAGGATGCCGAGCCAGGCGAAGGGGTAGTCGCGGCGATACTCGGTCAGCACGCCCTCGGGGATCGACGGCCGGGACACGCCGTGGAAGCCGTCGCATCCCGCGATCACGTCGCAGTCCAGCCGCTGCTCCGTCCCGTCGGAGCCGGTGAAGGTGAGGTACGGCCGGTCGCTCGCCGCGTCGTGCACCGCCACGTCGTCCACCTCGAACCGGACGTCGCCGCCGGCCGCCAGCCGGGCGGCGATGAGGTCCTTGACGACCTCCTGCTGGCCGTACACGGTGATGGCCCGGCCGGGCACCAGCCGCTCGAAGGCGATCCGGTGGCCCGCTCCGCCGTACCGCAGCTCGATGCCGTGGTGGGGCAGGCCCTCCCTCCGCATCCGCTCGCCGACGCCCGCCTCGACGAGCGTGTCCACCGTGCCCTGTTCGAGCACCCCGGCCCGCACCCGCCGCTCGACGTACTCCCGGCTGCGGCGTTCGAGCACCACGGACTCGATCCCGCGCAGATGGAGGAGATGGGAGAGCAGCAGGCCGGCCGGTCCTGCTCCGATGATCCCGACCTGAGTTCGCATGGCTCAAGCATCGGGAAGCAGCCGCCGTCCCGCGTAGGCTTTGCTTCTACTCAGTGGAAGAAGGAGGCATATGTCCGGCGGCGCACGCGACGTGGGACGCTCCGTGACCTCCCGGGCGCTGGCCATCCTCGGCGCCTTCGACGTCCACCATCCCCGGCTCACGCTGACGGAGATCGCCGGACGGACCGGCATGGCGCTGAGCACGGTGCACCGGCTCGTGGGCGAGCTGGAGGACTGGCGCGCGCTGCGCCGCGGCGCCGACGGGCGCTACCAGATCGGCCGCCGTCTGTGGGAGCTGGGACAGCTCGCCCCCGACCCGCTGCAGGAGGTGGCGCACCCCTGGCTGCAGGAGCTGTTCGGCGGCACCGGCGAGAACGTCCACCTGGCGGTGCGTGAGGGGGTGGAGGTGCTCTACGTGGACAAGGTGTACGGCAAGCGGGCGGTGCCGATCGTGTCGCGGACCGGCTCCCGCCTGCCCATGCACCCGACCGGCGTCGGCAAGGCGCTGCTCGCCTACGAGCCGGGCTGGTTCGTCGGCGCCTACCTGGCCCGGCCGCTGGAGCGGCCCACCCCGCACACCATCACCGAGCCGGGCCGCCTGGCCCGGGAGCTGGCGCAGGTGCGCGCCCAGGGGTACGCGACCACGCACGAGGAGATGACCCTCGGCTCCTGCTCGGCGGCCGCGCCGGTGCTGGTCGGGGACCGGCCCGTCGCGGCCGTCGGCATCGTGGTGTCCTCACGGCGGGTGCGCGAGCTGCCCCGCCTGGTCGACCCGCTGCTGTCCGTCGCGGCCGGCATCGCCGGCGACTACCGGGCCGCCGTCACGCGGGCCTGAGGCGTCTTACAGGGGGGTGCAGGTCAGGCCGGTCAGGCCGAACGTGCCGCCGGTGGAGTTGCCGACCGCGGTGATGGGGACGCTTCCTCCCGGAGCGATGGAGCCGTTCCAGGACACGTTGGTGCCGGTGACGCTCCGCCCGGTCTGCGTCCAGGACGTCGTCAGCAGGGAGAAGAGCTTCTCGTCCCCGGTGAACGTCCAGGAGACCCGCCATCCCTTCAGGGGGGTGGTCCCGGTGTTCACCACTCGCCCGTCTGCCGTGAACCCGACGACGTATTGGGAGATCCTCGACCACGAGATCGAGCAGGACGCCGTGTCCGCGTGCGCGGCGGGAGCGCCGATCGCCGCGGTGGCGGCCAGCGCGGCCGCGGCGATCCATGCCGTACGCCCGCGTTTGAAACCGGTTTCATGTGCGCCCGAAAAAAAGAGCCCCGCCATTGCCTGTCCTCTCGTCGTGCCGGGATCTCCGGCGGCCGATCGACTAACCTCGCTCCAGGAATGTCACCATGATCACGGGCGGCTGTCAGGTACCCGGGCCGGACACGGGCCGTCGTGCCGGTACGGGTATGAAAGTTTCACAGCCCCCCGGGGGCCGAGTACTGTGAGCGGGAGGGGCGAACGGGCGAGGGGGACGCCGTGGACGCCATCGTGATCGACACTTTGGAACCCCTGGTGGCCGAGCTGCGGGCCGGGGGCTATGCCGTCGTGGGCCCGGTGGTGCGCGAGCGCGTCATCCGCTTCGAGGAGATCACGTCGGCCGACCGGCTCGCCAGGGGCTGGACAGATGTCCAGGAGCCCGGACGCTACCGCCTGGCCGAGGGCGACGGCGAGATGGTCTTCTCGTTCGCGGCGAGTCCGGACTCCGCCAAGGCGTACACACAGCCGCCCCGCCAGACGCTCTTCCGGATGCGCGGCGAACAGATCGAGGAGGCGGAGGAGGACGCGCCGCGGGTCGCCCTGCTCGGGTTGAGGGCCTGCGACCTGGCCGCGATCGCCGTGCAGGACCGGGTCTTCCTCGGCGGCAGGCACCCCGACCCGGCGTACCTGCGGCGGCGGCAGGCCCTGTTGCTGATCGCCGTCAACTGCGCGGTCCCCGGCGGCACCTGCTTCTGCGTCTCCATGCACACCGGTCCCCGGGCCACCACGGGGTTCGACCTCGCCCTCACCGAGCTGGCCGCGCCGCACCGGTTCGTCGTCGAGACCGGCAGCGCGCGGGGCGAGCCGATCGCCGCGGCGCTGCCGCACCGCCCCGCCTCGGCCGAAGACCTCGCGGCATCCGCCGAGGTGTCCCGTGACGCCGCCGAGCACATGGGCCGCCACGTGGAGACCGAGGGCATTCAGGAACGGCTGTCGGCGCACGACTCGCCGCGCTGGGCGCAGGTCGGCGCCCGCTGCCTCACCTGCGCCAACTGCACCATGGTCTGCCCCACCTGCTTCTGCAGCACGGTCGAGGACGCCACGTCGTTCACCGACGGCACGGCCGAGCGGATCGAGCGCTGGGACTCCTGCTTCACGCTGGACTTCTCCGAGGTCAACGGGACGCCGGTGCGCGGCTCGAACCCCGGCCGCTACCGCCAGTGGCTCACCCACAAGTTCTCGACCTGGATCGACCAGTTCGGCATGTCCGGCTGCGTCGGCTGCGGGCGCTGCATCACCTGGTGTCCCGTCGGCATCGACGTCACCGAGGAGCTGGCGAACCTGCCATGACCGGCGGCCCGCACCCGATGACGCCGGCGCCGTACCGCGTGCGCTCCCGCCGCCCGGACCGGGCCGACACCGTGACCCTGACGCTGGAGCCGGTACGCGGAGACTGCCCGCCGTTCCGGCCGGGGCAGTTCACCATGCTGTACGCCCCCGGCGTGGGGGAGATCGCGGTCTCGATCAGCGGGCGGGCCCGCTCCGGCGGCTACACGCAGACGATCAGGGCCGTGGGCGCGGTCAGCGCCGCCCTGTGCGGCAAGCGGCCCGGCGACGTCGTCGGCCTGCGCGGGCCGTACGGCCAGGGCTGGGGCCTGCGCGCGGCGGCGGGCCTCGACGTGGTGGTGGCCGCGGGCGGGCTGGGCCTCGCCCCGCTGCGGCCGGTCGTGCGGGCGCTGCTGCGGGACCGGCCCGGGTACGGCCGGGTCAGCGTGATAGCCGGCAGCCGGGCTCCCGGCCTGCTCCTGTTCCGCCGGGACCTGGCGTGCTGGGCCCGGCAGGGCGCCGACGTCCGGGTGATCGTGGACCACCCCGACCACACCTGGCGCGGGCCGGTCGGGCTGGTCACCGGCCTGATCGACCGGGTCGTCTTCGAGCCGCGCCGCACGTACGCGTTCGTGTGCGGGCCGGAGGCGATGATGCGGAAGACGGCGGCGGAGCTGGTGCGGCGCGGCGTCGCCCCCGGCCGGGTGGAGCTGTCGCTGGAGCGGAACATGAAGTGCGCGGTGGCCCGCTGCGGCCACTGCCAGTTCGGCCCGCTGTTCGTGTGCGAGGACGGGCCGGTGCTGCCCTACGACCGCGTGGCGCCGATGCTCGCCGTCGCGGAGTTGTAGAGAGCACCGGAGCCGTAGGAGGGAGCGGAGATGCCCCGGCTGGCCGTGTGGAAGTTCGCCTCGTGCGACGGATGCCAGCTCACGTTCCTCGACTGCGAGGACGAACTGCTCTCCGTCGCGGCCCGGGTGGAGATCGCCTACTTCCTCGAGGCGTCCAGCGCCCCCGGGCCCGGCCCGTACGACCTGTCGCTCGTGGAGGGATCGATCACCACTCCGGAGGACCTGGAGCGCATCAGGCACGTGCGGCGGGTGTCGAAGCGGCTGGTCACGATCGGCGCGTGCGCCACCGCGGGCGGCATCCAGGCGCTGCGCGACTTCGCCGACGTGCGGGAGTTCGCCGCGGTGGTCTACGCCCGGCCCGACTACATCGCCACCCTGGACCGCTCGACCCCGATCGCCGCCCACGTGCCGGTCGACTTCGAGCTGCGCGGCTGCCCGCCGGACAAGCACCAGCTGCTCGAAGTGATCTCGGCGTTCCTCGCCGGACGGCGGCCGGTGGTGCCCGCGCACAGCGTGTGCGTGGAGTGCAAGGCCAGGGGCAACGCCTGCGTGATGGTCGCGCACGGCACCCCCTGCCTGGGTCCGGTCACCCAGGCGGGCTGCGGGGCGCTGTGCCCGGCCTTCAACCGGGGCTGCTACGGCTGCTTCGGGCCGATGGAGAGTCCCAACCACGCGTCGCTCAACCACTGGATGCGCGAGCTCGGCATGAGCACCCCCGAACTGGTGCGGATCTACCGGACCTACCACGCCACGGCCGAGCCCTTCCGCCGGGCGGCCGAGGAGGCCCAGGGGTTCGAGGAGGGGGCGGGATGACGCACAAGACCGTGCGGATCGGCGCGCTGACCCGCGTGGAGGGCGAGGGCGCGCTGGTCGTGCACGCCCGGGACGGCCGGATCGCCGGCCTGGAGCTGCGGATCTACGAGCCGCCCCGGTTCTTCGAGGCGATGCTGCGGGGCCGGGGCCACACCGAGCCGCCCGACATCACCGCCCGCGTCTGCGGCATCTGCCCCGTCGCGTACCAGATGAGCGCCTGCCAGGCCATCGAGGCCGCCTGCGGGGCCGAGGTCACCGGCCCGCTGCGCGACCTGCGGCTGCTGCTGTACTACGGCGAGTGGATCGAGTCGCACGCGCTGCACGTCTACCTGCTGCACGCGCCCGACTTCCTCGGCTACGACAGCGGTGTCGCGATGGCCGCCGATCACCGCGACCTGGTGGAGCGCGGGCTCGAACTGAAGAAGGCCGGCAACGAGCTGGTCACCGCGATCGGCGGCCGGCCCATCCACCCGGTCAACGTCAGGGTCGGCGGGTTCTACCGGGCGCCGTCCCGCCGCGAGCTCGCCCCCGCCGCCGAGCGGCTGCGCCGCGCCCGCGACCACGCCCTCGCCACCGTCGCCTGGGTCGCCGGGTTCGACTTCCCCGACGTCGAGCACGACTACCGGTTCCTCGCGCTGCGCCACCCAAGCGAATACGCCATCCTGTCCGGCGCGGTCGGCACCGGCGACGGGCGCGCGGAACCGGCGGGCTTCGCGGTCGCGGACTGGTCGGACCACGTGATCGAGGAACAGGTGCCGCACTCCACCGCGCTGCACGCCCGGCTCGACGGCGAGACCGGCTACCTCACCGGCCCGCTGGCCCGCTACGCGCTCAATTCGGCGCGGCTGTCCCCGCTCGCGCGGGAGGCGGCCGCCGCCGCCGGTCTCGGCCCCGTCTGCCGCAACCCCTACCGCGCCATCGTCGTGCGGGCCGTGGAGATCGTGCACGCGTGCGACGAGGCGCTGCGCCTCATCGACGGGTACGCCGAGCCGGAGCGGCCGTGCGTGCCCGTCGAGCCCCGGCCGGGGGTCGGTCACGGCGCGTCCGAGGCCCCGCGCGGCACGCTCTACCACCGCTACCGGCTCGACGACGGCGGCCTGGTCGCCGAGGCCGACATCGTGCCGCCCACCGCGCAGAACCAGGCGCGCATCGAGGCGGACCTGCGCGATCTGCTGGGCCCGCGGCTCACCCTGCCCGAGGACGAGCTGGCCGCGCTGTGCGAGAAGGCGATACGCAACCACGACCCCTGCATCTCCTGCTCCGCGCACTTCCTCGACCTGCGCGTGGATCATGGCTGAGACCGTGGTGGTCGGCATCGGGAGCGAGCTGCGCGGCGACGACGCGGCGGGTCTGGAGGTCGCCAGGCGGCTGCGGGGCACGCTGCCGCCGTCCGTCGCGGTCGTGGAGAACGGCGGTGACCCGGCGGCGCTGGTCGAGGCGTGGTCGGGCGCCGCGCTCGCGATCGTGGTCGACGCCGTCTCCTCCGGCGCTCCGCCCGGCACGGTCCACCTGCCCGCCGAACCGCCGGCGCCGTCACGTCAGCCGAGCGGCTCGCACGCGCTCGGGCTGGCCGACGCCGTCGAGCTGGGGCGCGCCCTCGGCCGGCTGCCGGGCGAGCTGGTCGTCGTCGGCATCGAGGGAGGCGACTTCACTCCTGGTGCCCCGATGACCCCGCCGGTCCTGGCCGCGGTCCGCCGTACGGCCCGTGGGCTGCGGGAACGGCTGTCCCGGGAGCGGCCTGGCGGACCTCGAACGTGACCAGCGGCGGCACCCGCAGCGTGGTGCGGACGGCGCAGTGCTCCAGGACCGACAGGAGCGAGGCGCGCAGCCCCGCGGGCAGGCCGGGGGCGTCCACCGACAGCTCGATCCGGTCGATCCGCCCGGGACACACGCCGAGGCTGTACCGCGCGGTCACGCCGACCCCGGCGGGCAGCTGGCGCTGGCGCAGGTAGTGCTCGGCGCAGCAGGCGACTCCGGCGGCCACGCTGCCCACGAACAGCTCGGCCGGCGTGGGCCCGGTGTCGCTCCCGCCGGCGTCCGCGGGCTGGTCGGTGCGGACCGTGTGGCGCCGGATCCGGACGTCGAACCGGTCGGCTCCGTGCCAGGCGACCCGGATGACGCCGTCACGCGACTCGCTCATGGCGCACCCCCGCGTCCAATTCGGCTCTATCCGAGTATGTCCGGGGCCGGTGGCGGGTGAGCGCATACGGACCGTAAGAAGCCGGTCGCGACCTGGCAAAGGGCCGGAGCCGGGAGTGCTCCGGTTTGCGACACTTCATCTGTGGCGGATACGCGTGGCGCCGACGGGGGAGGCGGCCATGATCCCGCAGACGCACCTGGACGGGTTGCTGACCGAGCTGCACACGAGGCTGCAGGCGGTCCTGTCGACGCGCGACCGGGTTCACGCGCTGCTCGAGGCGGTCGTCTCGGTGGGCGGGGACCTCGATCTGGAGACCATGCTGCGCCGGATCGTCGAGACCGCCGTCACGCTGGTCGACGCCCGATACGGTGCCCTCGGCCTGATCGGGGAGGACCACACTCTTGTCCGCTTCGTCCCGGTGGGACTGAGCGAGCAGGAGATCGCCGGGATCGAGCACTGGCCGCACGGGCTCGGCCTGCTCGGGCTGCTGATCAAAGAACCCCGGCCGCTGCGGCTGGCCCGCATCTCCGATCACCCCGAGTCGTACGGCTTCCCTTCCGGCCACCCCCCGATGACCGGCTTTCTCGGCGTGCCCGTACGGGTCCGGGGCGAGGTGTTCGGCAACCTCTACCTGACGGACAAGCGCGGGGGAGGGGAGTTCGACGAGGACGACGAGGCGATCGTCGTCGCCCTCGCCGGCGCCGCCGGGGTGGCGATCGAGAACGCCCGGCTGTACGAGGACACCCGCCGCAGGGAGACCTGGCTGCGGGCGTCCGCGGAGATCACCAGGAGCCTGCTGTCCGGCGCCGAGACGCCGCTGGTGCTGACGTTGATCGCCGGCCACGCCCGGCGGATGGCCGCCGCCGACGCGGTGGCGATCCTCCTGCCCGAGGAGGGCGGGCGGACGCTGCGGGTCGCGATCACGGACGGCGACATCATCGGAGCCGGGCCGCGGGGGCGCCGGCTGCCCGTCGAGGGCTCGCTGGCCGGGCAGGTCTTCGTCCACGCGGAGCCTCGCGTGGTCGCCGACCTGGAGGACACCGACCTGATCATCGCCGTCGGGGAGGCGGCGGGCACCGGTGCGGTGTGCGCGGTGCCGCTCGGGGCGCCGGGAGCGGTGCGGGGGGTGCTGTCGCTGGGCAGGCGGCCGGGCCGCGCCCCGTTCAGCCGGCCGGAGATGTGCATGCTGCACTCCTTCGCCGGCCACGCGGCCGTCGCGCTCGAGCTGGACGAGACGCGCAGGGACGCCGAACGGCTCGGCCTGCTGGAGGACCGCGACCGCATCGCCAAGGACCTGCACGACGTCGTCATCCAGCGGTTGTTCGCGGTCGCGATGACGCTGACCGGCGCCGTCCGGCTGGAGCAGCACCCGGAGGTGGCCGCGCGCCTGCGGACCGCGATCGACGAACTCGACGGCACGATCCGGCAGATCCGCACCACGATCTTCGCCCTGCGGGCCCCGGCCGGCGCCCCCGGGCTGCGCGCCAGGCTCGTCGAGCTGGTGGAGGGCGCGCGGGAGCCCCTCGGCTTCCTGCCCGCCCTGCGCCTGGAGGGCCAGCTCGACACCCGCGTGCCCGCCGCCGTCGGGGAGCACCTGCTGGCCGTCGCGCGGGAGGCGATCTCCAACGTGGTGCGGCACGCGCACGCCGGCCGGGCCGCCGTCACCGTGCGCCTGGAGAAGGACCGCCTGACCCTGCTCGTGGAGGACGACGGCGTCGGCATCCCCGCCCGGGGGCGCCGCAGCGGTCTGCGCAACCTGTGCGACCGGGCCGAGAGCCTGGGCGGGTCCTGCGCCGCCGAGGCCCTCGCCGCCGGGGGCACCCGGCTGTGCTGGAGCGTCCCGCTGCCGCTGACGTCAGGAGGAGGCGCCGCGCCATGACCCCGTTCATCGATCCGGTCGTCGTCGGCACCGACGGGTCGGCCGGGGCGACCGCCGCGGTGGAGTGGGCGGCCGACCACGCCGGCCTGCGGGGTGTGCCCCTGCGGGTGGTCCACGCCGTCGACCGCCTGCCGTACGACGGCCCGCGCTACCCGATCCCCGACTGCTACGACAAGCTGACGCCCTCGGGCCGGCAGATCCTCGACCACGCCGCGCGGGTCGCCCGAAACCGGCGGCCCGGCCTCGTCGTGACCACTCAGGTGACCGAGGGGCGTCCCGGCCGCGTCCTGCGTGAGCAGGCTTCCGGCGCCGCCGAAGTCGTGATCGGCAGTCACGGCGCGGGCGGCTTCCCCGGCATGCTGCTCGGGTCGGTCGGCAACCAGGTCGCCGGGCACGTCGCCGTGCCGGTCGTCGTCGTACGCCCCACGCCCACGGAGGCGGCCGCCGGGATCGTGGCGGGTTTCGACTGCACCGAGACGTCCGGGGCCGCCCTGGCGTACGCGTTCGAGGAGGCGCGGCTGCGCGGTCAGCGGGTGCGCATCGTGTGCGCCTGGGAGCCGCCGGTGCCGTACGGGCCCGTGGTCGCCACGGACCTGGACGGGATGCGGCGGGCCGCCGAGGAGTACGCGCGCGGGGAGCTGCGGCCGTGGCAGGGCGCGTACGCCGACGTGAGGACCGAGCTGGACATGGTCCGCGGTCATCCGGTCTCCGCGCTCGCCGAGGCGTCGGCCCGGGCCGTCCTGCTCGTCGTGGGCTCCCACGGCCGCAACGCCTTCACCGCCGCCGTGCTCGGCTCGGTGAGCCGCGCCCTGCTCGCCCACGCGCGCTGCCCGGTCGCCGTGGTGAGGGGCGTTCTCTCATGACGGAAGGCGGGCCCTCCCATCACGGAAGGCGGGCCGGACGGACCCCGGGGACCGCCTGCGCGAGCAGGTCGGCCACGTGCTGTGGGCCCTGGCCCTCGGGGCCGTGCAGGTCGACCTCGCCGTCGCGCACGGTCACCTCCCACGACGTCCCGGAGGGGTAGCGCTCGCGCAGCGCGGCCAGGACGGCGTCGCGCAGCTCCTCGTCCGACCTGGCCAGCAGCGCCATCAAGTCGCGGCGGCTGACCATCCCGACCACCCGCTCGTCGCGCAGCACGGGCACGCTCTTGATCCTCCTCGTGATCATGAGGTCCGTCAGCACCCTCGCGTCGGCGGTGTCCTCGACCGTGCTCACCTGGCGCGACATCACGTCCGCCACCGTCCGGGGCGCCGAGCCGCCCGGCGTGAAGGCGCCGCACAGCAGGTCGATCTCGCTGACCATCCCGACCAGCTCGCCGTGCTCCCCGAGCACGGGGGCGGCCGTGATGTCGTGGTCGTACAGCACCCGGATCGCCCGCCGCACGGAGTCGTCCCGGCGCAACGTGATCGCCGGGCTGCTCATGACCTCACCGGCCAGCATCGCCCACCTCCCGCTTCTTGCTCCGGCCCCTGCCCCTGACCTGGTCATTCCATCGCCGCGGCGGCCGTGCGGGCAGGTGCCGGAGGTCCCCGCCCGTAGGGTCGTTCGGCACTGCGCCGGGTATGCCCGCAATGGTCGGATGGAGTTGGCCGGTGCGCCGCGGGGAGGAAACGATGAGCGTAGAAGCCATGACCGCCGCCGACGTGATGAGCAGGGTGCTCGTGACCGTGAAACCGGACGAGTCGCCGCTCATGGCCTGGGAACTCATGCGCCGGGGGTCGATGCATCACCTGCCCGTGGTGGACGCGGGTTCCCGCATCATCGGCGTGCTCACCCGGGAGGACATCGCGGCCCACTGGTCCGGCGGTCCGGCGGAGCAGTCGAGCAGCCAGGTGCGGCAGTTGCTGGCGGGGCGCAGGTGCCCGCACGTGGCGCCCGACGCGTCGCTGCCGGCCGTGGCGGCCGTCATGCTGGAGTCGGGGGTGGACGTCGTCCCGGTCATGGGGGTCTCGGGCACTTTGCAGGGGCTGGTCACCGTGACCGACGTGCTCGTGGCGGTCGCGGGCAGGCGGGGGGCCTCCTCCCGCACCGACGAGGTGTCCGCCGGGATGTTCCGCCTGGAGCCGGTGCTGCCGCCCAAGCCCTCGCGGACCGCCGAGGACCAGCGGCAGGGACCGTGACCCCCGGTCGCGGCTCTTCGCGGACCGTGTGCAGAATAAGGGCATGTTCCGCTCGGTGGTGATCTTCGCGTGAGTGCCCGTATCGACCATGCCGTCACGTCCGGCACCTTCAGCCTGGACGGTCAGACCTTCGACGTAGACAACAACGTGTGGGTGCTCGGCGACGACGACGAGTGCGTGGTGTTCGACGCGCCCCACGACGTCAAGGCGATCACCGACGTGATCGCGGGCCGGCGCGTCCTGGCCATCCTCGCGACCCACGCCCACGACGACCACGTGAGGGTCGCGCCAGAGCTGTCGGATGCGACCGGGGCGCCCGTCCTGCTGCACCCGGCCGACCTGCCGGTCTGGCGGCTCACCCACCCCGATCGCGAACCGGGCGGCACGCTGTCCGACGGGCAGGTCGTCGAGGTCGCGGGAACCCGCCTCGAAGTGCTCCACACCCCCGGGCACGCTCCCGGTGCCTGCTGCTTCCACGCGCCCGATCTGGGCGTCGTCTTCACCGGTGACACCCTGTTCCAGGGCGGCCCCGGCGCGACCGGCCGCTCGTTCTCCGACTTCGGCGTGATCATCGACTCGATCCGCGACCGCCTGCTCGTCCTGCCGCCCGAGACCGTCGTCCACACCGGCCACGGCGACAGCACGACGATCGGCGCGGAGCTGCCGCACCTCGACGAGTGGATCCGCCGGGGCCACTGAGATTCGCGTCCAGCCGCTTATGGCGCGACGCGGACACCGGTGACGGCGAATCGCTCGACCTCGGCCACGTGGCCGCCGGTGCTCGCCACGAGGGTGAGCGTCCGGCCCGGGGCCGCACGGAAGGTGACGGTGGTGGACCAGGGGGCGTCGTCCCCTCCGGCAGAGACGCAGCAGCGCTCGCCGAGGGGGCCGGCGCTCCCGGTTCCGCGCACCCGCACCCGGACGCGCTCGTCCACTCCCGTGATCCTGCCGCCCACCTTCACGGGTGAGGACACGAGGGCGCCGTACCGGGGGGTGGTGAGGGAGAAGGTGGTGTCGTCGGTGCCCACGACCTCCCACGGCGCCTGCGCCCCGGCGCCGAACCTGACCAGGTGGATGACGGCGGCGATGCCGGGCCGTCCGCCGCCCTCGGCGCGGATGCCGACGGAGACGCGGGCGTGCGCGCCGGTCACCTCGCGCTCGATCACCTGGTCGACCCCCTTGAAGCCCAGGAATCCCCGCGTGAACGAGAGCGCGGTCTGCGCCGCGTCCAGGTGCCAGGGCTGGTGGCCGCCGGAACGGTAGCTCTCCTGCCACTCCCGCACCTGTCCTTCGTCCGCGAACGGCCACAGCGGCTGGTAGCGGCCCGCCACGAGGGAGCCCGCCGCCGCGGAGGGGGACGCCGCGGGAGACACGGACGGGGCCGTCGTGGGGGACGCCGGGGAGGACACGGGGGGAGCCGGAGTGGCCGCCGACGCGCCCCCTTGAGCGCTCCCCGAGCCGGTCCCGCACGCGCCCGCCAGCAGGCCGGACGCGGCCAGTACGACCAGCGTCCACCGGGGTCCAACGCGCCGGGCCCGGCCGGCCCGGCCGATCGTCACGCCGCCAGTCACAATGCTCGCTCCCGCTCCGGACGGTTGTTTCGACTGTGAGCATGCCCTGCGGGAGCGACTCGATCCATGGACCGGCGTGATCACCTCTTGACCCGGATGGTTGATAGCGCTAACAATCGCCGAGAGCCGTCGTCCCGGTGAAGGAGACCCCCTCGTGCTCCACGCACAGCTGACCATCGATCCCGCTCAGCGGGTGGCCCCCGTACGGCGCCGGACGTTCGGCACCTTCGTCGAGCACCTCGGCCGCTGCGTCTACACGGGCATCTACGAACCCGGCCACCCCACGGCGGACGAGGAGGGGTTCCGCGGCGACGTTCTCGCGCTCACCCGCCAGCTCGGCGTGACCACGGTGCGCTACCCCGGCGGCAACTTCGTCTCCGGCTACCGCTGGGAGGACGGCGTCGGCCCCCGCGAGCGGCGCCCCCGGCGGCTCGACCTGGCCTGGCACAGCACGGAGACCAACGAGATCGGGGTCGACGAGTTCGTCCGGTGGACCCGCCTGGCCGGCCTGGAGCCGATGATGGCGGTCAATCTCGGCACGCGCGGTGTCCAGGAGGCCCTCGACCTGCTCGAATACTGCAACCTCCCGTCCGGCACCGCGCTGTCCGACCTGCGGGTCGCCAACGGCGCCAAGGAGCCGCACGACATCCGCATGTGGTGCCTGGGCAACGAGATGGACGGTCCCTGGCAGATCGGGCACAAGACCGCCCGCGAGTACGGCAGGCTCGCCGCGGAGACCGCGCGGGCCATGCGCATGGTCGACCCCGGTCTCGAACTGGTCGCCTGCGGCAGCTCCGGCTCCTCCATGCCGACCTTCGGCACCTGGGAGGCGACCGTCCTGGAGGAGACCTACGACCTGGTCGACCACATCTCCTGCCACGCCTACTACGAGGAGAAGGACGGCGACCTCGGCGGCTTCCTCGCCTGCGCCGCCGACATGGAGCACTTCATCTCCACGGTCGTGTCCACCGCAGATCAGGTCGGGGCCAGGCTCGGCTCCAGCAAGCGGATCACCGTCTCGTTCGACGAGTGGAACGTCTGGTACATGAGCCGCTTCCAGTCGGCGCCGCCCCCGCCGGACTGGCCGGTCGCGCCGCCGCTGCTGGAGGACCACTACCACCTCGCCGACGCCGTGGCCCTCGGCAGCCTGATCATCACGCTGCTGCGGCACAGCGACCGGGTCGCGGCGGCCTGCCTGGCCCAGCTCGTGAACGTGATCGCGCCCATCATGACCGAGCCCGGCGGCAGGGCCTGGCGGCAGACGACCTTCCACCCGTTCGCGCAGGCGGCGCGGTACGCCAGGGGTGAGGTCGTACGGGTCGAGCCCGCCTGCCCGTCGTACGAGACCGCCGAGTTCGGCGAGGTGCCCGTCCTGCACGCGGTCGCCACGCACGACGAGGAGGTCACGACGGTGTTCGCGGTCAACAGGTCGGCGACCGAGCCGCTGGAGCTGGAACTCGACACGCGGCCGCTCGGTGCGGACGGGTGGATCGTCCAGGCGACGACGCTCACGCACGAGGACGTGTACGCCCGCAACACGGCCGACGACCCCGAGCGGGTGGCGCCCCGCCCCAACACCGATCACCGCGGCGATCCGCTCCGGATCGTGCTGCCGCCGGTCTCCTGGAACGTGATCAGGCTGTCGAAGGCCTGAGTCGGGCGGCCGCTACGGCAGCTTCCCGGCCGGGGAGTCGTCCTCTTCCCATTCCAGGTGGTCCACGACGTCGACGACTCCGCTGACCCGGCGCGTCATCCGTACGGCGACCCGCGCGTCGCTGTGCCGGTCCACCCGGCCGGTGAGCGTCACCACACCCTGATGGACGTGGACGCCCGCCCTGGAGGTGTCCACCCACAGGCTCCGGCCGAGGACCTCGACGCGTACCTCGCGTTCGATCTCGCCGTCGGCGCGTACGAAGGTCTTGAGCAGGTCGTGGCGGCTGACGACGCCCCTCAGCCGGCCCTCGGCGTCCACGACGGGCAGCCGCTTGACCCCGTGCTCGTCCATGAGGCGTGCCGCCGCGACCGCCGTCGTGCCGGCGGTGACGGTGACGGCGGGGGCGGTCATCAGCTCGGCGGCCGTCTCGCCGGTCGCCTTGGCCCGCGCCCCGCTCTCCTGGCCGAGGCGGTCGCGTAGCCGTGCGCGCAACGGCGGCCGGTAACCCTCGCGGTAGTACTGCTCCCTGAACTCCTCCTTGCGCAGCAGGTCGGCCTCGGACACGACGCCGAGCACCCGGCCGTCCCCGTCCACGACGGGAACGGCGCTCACGGCGCGGGCGATCAGCACTTCGGCGATGTCCTTGAACGGCGTGCCGGCCTGGACGGACGCGACGTCCGTGGTCATGACGTCCTGCACCTGCATGTGCATGGCGGCCTCCTTCCGGTCGCGGTCGCGGTCGCGGGCCCGGGGACAGGCCCGCGACTTCCATCACACGCCCGGGCCGCACCGGCGGGCAGGGCCGAAGGTCCCGCGGCCGTTCCGTCCGTTCACTGTCGGACCCGGCGGGCGGAAGTCCCGGCGCTTGAGGACTTTGGTCTGCTGCGCCCTGGGCAGCGGACACGGTGCGATGGTGGCCGGGAGCACCAACCCCCCCGCGCGCCCGCGTAGCGCTTGAGCACAGGAGGAAGAGCACATGGCCGGACAGATCGTCGTCGCCGTCGACGGATCGAAGCCCGCGACGGCGGCGCTGGAGTGGGCGGCGGACGACGCGCGGCGCCGGGGCGCGGCGCTGAGGATCGTCCATGTGCGCGAACCGTGGGCGCACGAGTACCCGTTCCACGCGGTCGAAGGCTTCGCCCAGTCCTACAGCGAGTTCTGCGAGGGTGTGCTCGCCGCGGCCGCCGCCCGCGCCCGCGAGATCGCCCCCGATCTGGAGGCGACCACGGAGCTGGCGGAGGGGACGGTCGTGGAGACGCTGCGCGCCGGGTCGTCCGGGGCGAGAGCCCTCGTGGTCGGCAGCCGGGGGCTGGGCGGGTTCTCCGGACTGGTCCTCGGGTCGGTCGGCCTCGGCCTGGCCGGTCACGCGGAGGTTCCCGTGGTGGTCGTGCGCAAGCCGCACCGCGACGAGTACCACGAGGTCGTCGTCGGCTTCGACGGGTCACCCCATTCGGAGGCGGCCCTGGAGTTCGCCTTCGAGGAGGCCCGGGCGCGACGCGGCAGGGTGCACGCGGTGTACGCCTGGGAGATGCCGACGTTCTCGCCCTTCGCCGTCGGCTACGGCTCGATGCTCCAGGAGGTCTACGAGAACGAGTCGCGCGCGGCGCGGCTGCGGCTGGCGCCGTGGCGTGACAAGCACCCGGACGTCCCGCTCGTCGAGTCGGCGGTCTGCGGCCACCCGGTCCCGGCGCTGGCGGATGCCTCGCTCGTGGCCGACCTCGTGGTCGTCGGCTCCCGAGGGCTCGGCGGCGTGCACGGCGCGCTGATCGGCTCGGTCAGCCACGCGGTGCTGCACCGCGCGCACTGCCCCGTCGCGGTCGTACGGCCCCGCGACGGCGGGCGCTGAGGGCCGGCACGGGGGCCTCGGCGATCTTTTCCGCCCTGTCCGGCTCGGCACCACGCATCCGCGTGACTCGCATCCGCCTGCACGCCACCGCTCAGCGCGTGACCGCTCAGCACGCGACCGCGAAGTGAAGGGCGTCTCCGATACTCGGATCGGCGGCGTCCTTCCGTCCGTCCGGGGGCCCGCCGGTGTGCCGGCCCGGCAGGGAGCAGCGCCCGTGGGGCGGGCCGTCGTGAGCGCAGTGCGCCCCGCACCCGGCCCTGTGACCGTGCGGCTCGGTGTTGTCGCTGGAGAGCAGCGGCGTGGACATGGTCCCGAGCGTGACGATGAGCGCGGAGACGACCGTGAACAGGCCGTTGACCCACATCTCGCGCGGGGAACGCCTGAGCCGTGCTCCGTCCTCGCGTCGGCGGCGGGCGCGGCGGGCGATTCCTCGCATTATTGCGGCCTCCCAAGAATTGGCGGATAGGTACGCTCTACCGAGCATGAAAAAGACGCGGATGCGGCCGAGTTGGAGCACGGCGGCTGCCGTCTCGATTGCATAACCACAGCACAAGACCCCGTTGCTGGCGCGCGAATGCCATATAGATCTACAACGTAAAGGTCGATTCCGCCGTTGACGAGTAATGCGCTGAAGTGTGCGACATTTGCCCTCTGCGGTGATTCTGCCTGTAACTCCAACTACTTCTCCTGGTGGGTTGCTCTGTTTCGCAGGGGAGTAAATAATTAGTACAGGCTTTCGAATCTCCTGGGGGTGTCATGGGTCTTTTCGGCTTCGATCCTGAACACCCTTGTCATTCGAACATCACCGATGACGGCTGGTGGGACCGATTGGTCGCCGACTCGCCGTTGTGGTCATCCGAAGGTTCGCTCGCCCGTGACGATTGCGGCGTCAAGTTCGTGCACGGCGGGCACGCGCGTGGCGCATCCACGAATGACAGCCCTGCCTGCGGCATGGCCCACGGCGACTCGGCCTGCGGCCCTGTCGATGGCCCTGTCGATGGCCCTGTCGATGGCACTGTCGATGGCACTGGCGGTGGCCCTCTCAACGGCGCTCCCACCGGTGACCACGCCACGAGCGACGGTGCCGACGATCCAGAGCATCCCGGTCGCGACCGGCCTCGTCCGTCATGGGTGCTGGTGGCCTCGTTGCGGGAGTCGGCGCAGGCGTTGGCGCTGGCGCCGGTTCCCGACGATGCGGACATCTGCCTGGCCGAGGCCGAGGAGTTGTCGTTCGCCCGGGATCGCATCACTGCGGCGTTGGCGGATCGGGTGGGTCGGGTGCATCGGGCGGGGCAGGCCAGGCGGCATGGTCATGCCTCCACCCGTAGCTGGCTGCGCACCTCGGGCGGGATGACGGTGGCGGGTGCGGGCCGGCTGCTGACGTTGGCGGTGGAGCTGGCCCGTCTTCCCCTCGTGCGGGAGAAGTTCGCCGTCGGAGAGTTGGCGGCGGGGGTGGTGGAGGCCATCTGCGCGGCCGTCTCCGGGTTGTCGGATGAGCAGGCCGCGCTGGCCGAGCCGATCCTGCTGGAGCTGGCGGCCAGGGCGGGTGCGGCGGAGGTGGCCAAGGCGGGCCGTTATCTGCGGGCGGTGCTGGACCCCGACGGTGCGGACCGCGATGAGCGGGCCGACTACGGGCGGCGGTTCCTGCGGGTCCGCCCGGGTAAGGGCGGCGGGCTGGAAGGGGAGTTCTATCTCCCGCGTGAGCACGCCGCCCGGTTGCAGGCGTTGCTGGATGCTTATGCCAGACCGCGGGCGGAGGGTGATGACCGGCCGCTGCGGGTGCGTCAGGCGGATGTGTTCATGGCGTTGCTGGAGGAGAAGATCGCCGCCGAGCTCCTGGTGCTGGTCAACGCCGAATCCCTCCCCACCGACCCCGTGGCCGGTCCCGCCCCCGGCACCGAGCACCCCGAAAGCGCCGCAAACACTCAGGGCGCCGAGGTGGCCGGGGCCAGCCGGGACGCCCGGCACGCCGAGGGCTCTCGGAATGCCGAGGCGGCTGAGTACGGCCGAGACGCCCGGCAGGCCGAAAACGCCGAAAACGCCGAAGACGCCGAGACCGTCCGGCGAACCGAGGACGCGCACGCGGAGACCAGCCACCGGAGCGAGCCGCATCAGGAGTCGCAGCAGAGCTCGCCGAAGCAGAGCCCGCCACAGCCGAGCGGGCCGCAGCAGGGCGAGTCACGGCGAAACTCACCGAAGCAGTGGGAGTCACAGCGGAGCTCGCCACACCGGCAGGAGCCGCACTCGCGCGAGTCACGGTGGGGTGAGTGGCAGTCGCCTGATCCTCCCGGGGATACCTGTGCCCCTCCCACCCACGCCGGGCCTCGGCCTGCGGGGGACTGCCGCCACGCGCAGGCCACGCGTGAGGACGACGGCCGCCAGCACCAGTGGCACGGCCAGGGTGCGTGCGGATGTGCCCACTCCTGCGGAGTGCGGCAACGGCCGGGCGCGAGGCCCGGCACTACATCGCGAACCGCACCGGAAACGCCACCGGGGAGACCGGGAACACCGCGAGGAACGGAGACGCCGTCCGGTAGGTCCGGAACAGAGCCGGGGACGTTACCGGGATCAGAGCCGGAGGCGTCACCGGGACCGGAACCGGGAGCGCCGGCCGGAGGGCTGGCGGGAGATCAGGTGGGGGCGCTGCTGGGCGCGGCGTTGAGGACCGCGTGGGGCACGGCGCCGGGGTTGCTGCTGGCGACCGGGCAGGTGCTGCCCATCTCCAGCC